>NZ_JAEHBI010000034.1:0-62611 GCF_016483705.1 Bacillus cereus group sp. N6 | reverse complement strand
TCCTTCGTAAATTTTGTCATACAAAAAACTGCACCTCCAATTGTTAGACTGTGTCTAACAATTGGGGTGCAGTTCAGACGCACAAGGCTTACTATACTTATATCCCTTTTAATTAGCTTGTTCTAAATTATCCTGCGAACTTCCATCGTCTTTTAAATGACTATGTTTTTTCGAATAAACAAAGTATACAACTACTCCGATTGCTAACCAAACACCGAAGTATATCCATGTTTTTAATGGTAAATTTACCATTAAGAATAGACAACATGCAACTGAAATAATCGGTAAGATCGGTACAAGTGGTACCATAAATCCACGTTGTAATTTCGGATGCGTTTTACGAAGAATGATAACAGTTACACCAACCATGGCGAATGTTAATAACGCTCCAATATTCGCTAAATTCGACAATTCTTTTAAATCGATAAATCCAGCAATTAAAGCACTACCAATTCCTGTTAACCAAACTGAAAATGTTGGAGCTTCAGTCTTCTTGTTAATTTTCGCGAAAGATTTTGGCAATAAACCGTCACGGCTCATTGCGAAGAATACACGAGTTGTTGCATAAATGTAAGCGAAAATTACAGCCATAATTCCGATTACAGCTCCAATAGCAATTACACCAGCCACTTTATCTTGTCCTACAACTTCTAACACATATGCCATAGCTTCAGGTACATCTAATTCCTTATAAGAAACCATACCTGTCATAACGAGACAAACTACAACATAAATGATTGTACAAATAACTAACGAAGCAATAATACCAATCGGTAGATCACGTTGCGGATTTTTTACTTCTTCAGCAGAAGTTGCTAATGCATCAAATCCTAAGAAAGCAAAGAATACTGCTGCTCCTCCGGCGAAAACTCCACTTATGCCGTACGGTGCAAATGGTATCCAGTTTTCTGGTTTCACGTAGAATACACCAACTGCAATGAATAAAACAACAATACCAATTTTAATTAATACCATTATGTTATTCACACGCTTACTTTCTTTCGTACCTCGTGATAATAACCAAGTTATCACCAACGTAACGATAATTGCGGGTAAGTTCACCATACCACCTTGCGATGGAATCGTTAACAAGGCTTTAGGAATTTCAAGTCCTAATCCACTAACTAAGTTATTGAAATAACCCGTCCATCCGCCAGCTACTGCGGCAGTTGTTACGACATATACGGATAACAATGTCCATCCCATTAAATGGGCAACAAACTCACCAATTGTTGCATATGAATATGTGTACACACTACCTGAAACAGGAAGTGTAGATGCAACTTCTGCATAACATAATGCTGCAAATCCACAAACAATTGCTGCAATCATGAATGAAAAAATAACTGCTGGACCAGCATCTCTTGCTGCTACTAATCCTGTTAATACTAGAACTCCTGTACCGATTATCGCACCAATCCCTAGCATTGTTAGGTCGAATGCCCCTAGCGTTTTCGTTAAAGTTTTACTTTTACTTTCCCCTAACAATTGCGTAACGGATTTCTTTTTAAATAGGTTGGCCACGATGTATGCCCCCTTTTTGCCAAGAAGAGCTAAGAGATCTTCACTCTTAGCTCTTATCATGTTGGTTTATATATTGTTCGATTTTGTTTTGTATAATGCTTCTATTAGCAAGATACTGTTTCTGCTTCTAATAATTCTTTAGCACCTTTGTACTCTACACCGTGAGCTTCTGCAACTGCTTCGAATGTTACATAGCCGTCTAATGTGTTAATACCTTTTAGTAATGCAGCGTTTCCTAGGCAAGCTTCTTTGTAGCCTTTGTTAGCAATTTGTACTGCATATGGTACTGTTACGTTTGTTAATGCAAGAGTTGATGTACGTGGAACCGCACCTGGCATGTTTGCAACTGCATAATGAACAACGCCGTGTTTTTCGTAAGTTGGGTTATCATGAGTTGTAATACGGTCAGTTGTTTCGAAAATACCACCTTGGTCAATCGCGATATCTACAACAACAGAACCTGGTTCCATTGATTTAATCATTTCTTCTGTTACAAGTTTTGGCGCTTTTGCACCTGGGATTAATACTGCACCGATTACAAGATCAGACTCTTTTACAGCTTCTGCAATATTGTAAGGATTAGACATTAAAGTTTTTACTTGGTTTCCGAAAATGTCATCTAATTGACGAAGACGTTCTGCACTTAAGTCGATGATTGTTACATCCGCACCTAGTCCAACTGCAATTTTAGCAGCATTTGTACCAGCTTGTCCACCACCGATGATTGTTACTTTACCACGTTTAACCCCTGGAACACCTGCAAGTAAGATACCTTTACCGCCTTTGTTTTTCTCAAGGAATTGTGCACCAATTTGTGCAGCCATACGACCAGCTACTTCACTCATAGGTGCAAGTAATGGTAGAGAACGGTTTTCTAATTGTACTGTTTCATATGCAATAGAAACAACTTTCTTTTCGATTAATGCTTTTGTTAATTCTGGTTCTGGAGCTAAGTGTAAGTATGTGAATAAGATTAAACCTTCGCTGAAGTGTTTGTATTCGCTTTCAACTGGTTCCTTAACTTTCATAACCATTTCCATGTTCCAAGCTTCTTCAGCCGTATCAACAATTTTTGCTCCCGCTTCAACATACCGAGCATCTGTGAAACCAGATCCTAGACCTGCACCCTTTTGAATGAATACTTCGTGATTGTTACGAATTAAATGTACAACACCTGCTGGTGTCATTGCCACACGGTTTTCGTTGTTTTTAATTTCTGCTGGTACCCCAATACGCATAATGAAATGCCCCCTTATAATTAACAGAAAAAAGAGATTCTTTTTTCTTTTTGTAATAATTAATAACTTATGTCCTTATTCTAGCATAACTTAAAAGTTATGAAAACGCTAACATACTATTTTTTTAAAGTTTATATATTTAGAATAGTGTAAATATATGGAACATTGATTCTATTAGCATCTTCATGCCATTTCATTATCTATCACTCTATTTTTATTATACGCCCTAAAAATAAGAAGTAATCATTTATTATTCGACAATAATGTAACAATGTAAGAAACCTAAGTATCGACGTATACATATACACTTATTACTGTACACAATACTTTAGAGATATATTCTTTTCATAAAAAAACAGCTGCAAGCATTTAGCCAGCAGCTGGATAACTTATAAATAACTTGGAAAATAAATCATCTGTTGTTTCACTAATTTTATCAAACAGATCACTTTCTTCCGCTTCTTGCTCTTTTAACATCTTAATTGTTTCACGTGCATCTTCAGGATAATCGGTAATGATACCATCTACGTTTAATTTATAATATCCCTTTAAACTTTCCATATCATTTACCGTCCATACGTAAATCGGCTTGTTTAACTTTCTTGCTTCTTTTACTAATTTCTTATTTAACATGTATTCTTCTGCTACATAAAAATCAGCCTTCACATTCTTTAAGTTGGCTCTACTTGCATACAGTATATATCCTACTTTTATATTTGGATTTGCACGTTTAAACTCTTTAATAAGCGGATAGTGTAGCGTTTGAATGACACATTGTTTCTCAAATTCATTATCTTTAATCACTTTTAATACTTTGTTTACGAAATCTTTTTCGCCACCATGAAGCTTCACTTCAATATTAAGTTTGATTTTGTTCTTTGACAGCTTAATGATCTCATCAAGTGTACTGATTTGTCCTGACAATCCGTCTTGACTAAGAGTAAGCTGCCTTAACTCATCCATCGTTAAATCTGACACATGAACATTAGCATTAGCAAGACGTTTTAGCTTCAAATCATGTATAACTGCTAGTTCACCGTCTTTCGTTTGCAGTACATCAATTTCAGCATAGTCTGCTTTCGCATCAATAGCCCCCTGCACAGCTTCTTTCGTATTCTCTACACCTTTTGAAATATAACCACGATGAGCCATAATAATTGGTTCTTTATATGTGTTTGTAATAAAGGTAACAATGAAGGCAACAACCATTCCAGCAGTAATAATTCCTACAATATATACGCCAATAAATTTCCAACGATGTTTTTGGAAGAAACATTTATCTGCTTTCGTTTTCGAATAATCTAATCCTTCTTCTAATAAAACATCTTCGACCGCAACCTTTTGTAAATACAATCTTGTTAACGCCATAATATAAAACGGCGTCATAATAAAGCTAAATAGGTACAATGTACTTGTTAAGAAGACTGAAATAGTTGACTCTGCTAGTAGTGCAAATGTCCCTTCTGGGTTCGTAAATTCATACACTCCCCACAGACAAAGTAAATAAATTCCTACACATAAAAGAAAGACGATTCCTACAGATATGAAAAAACCTACTAAAAAGAACAATACTTTAAAGAAGCTTTCTTTTACTAAGTTCGCACTTTTTCGTGCTGCCGTACGGAACGGCTTCTTCTCTAAAACGATAATAGGTAAAACAAAAATCCAACGAAGATTTAAATAGGCAACTACAGCAAAGAAAGTATAATATCCAACTTGCCCCATTGTTGTCTTAAATAGTTCACCTGTAATAAAATTAGGAATTTGAATTTCAGGAATCAATGCAGATTTATATCCCATACTTAATAGTGGTAATAGTACAACTGCATACAAAACAAATCCGGGTAAGCAATATGTAAACAGGGAAGGTAAATACGTTACTGTTTTATACAAAATTGGACGTAGTCTCACCTTTTGCCTTTTATGAGCGAAGTACGAAATGATAATAAGTACTGCAAACTCTGTAAATATAAGAAACAATGCCAATATAGATAAAATTAAAATCACCAAAATCCCGTATGGTGTTTTCAAAAATGCTAATAACTCATCATTTGTTGCGTTTGCATACCCACCAAAGTACAACAACTTATTGAAAATAATACCGAAAAGTGGGATAAACACAATCGCTGCTAACAATTTATAAGCAAGTTGGAATGTTAACACATTCCAAAAAGCAAATCTAACAGTTTGAAAGGAATGTCTCATTACTCCTGGTATAGATAGTCTTTTACGGTGTTGCATATATTCCTCCATATTCTAAAACGATATTTGAGATGGATTCCATATTTCCATTTCTAATCCATCTTTTTAATAATAATATATTCCGCTTAACATGAACACTCTTATACATACAATGAAAAAAGTGATGGCTACGTCCCATCACTTTTTCATTTACCCTATTTTTTCTCTAATCCTTGCCCAAATGCTTTCAAGAAGCTAAAACCGAATGTAATGGCTCTATTGATATCTGGATCTTTTAACACTTTAAAGAAATCCATCACTTTTGTTTTTTTACCACTATTTAATTCATCTGTTGCAAATTGCAATCCAGTAACTAAACTCGATGTGATTTGCTTCGTTACTTCTGGGTCAACTGCAGATAGCGCTTCCCCCGCCCCCATCATATTGTTGAGTGCATTTTTAACGGGTTCACGATTTAATTGCTCCACAGCGATTTTTGAAACATCTTCCTTCGCAGCAAGTAAACTAATCGCTGCATCTAATATCCCAGCCTTCTGCAACTGTGCTAAAAGCTGCATCGTTTCTTCTACTGCTTCACGATTATTAGATAGCTCATGTAGAAGTTCATCTGCTAATTGCTGTTTCTGTTCTTCCTCTGTTACAACTTTCTTTTTAATTAACGTAATTTCTTTCGCCACTATCTCCGCCCCCTAGTCCACAAGTGATACGTATTGTTTTCTTTGCCACTTTTGCTCGATTTCAACACCATTTTGCGGATTACGCTTTTTATCTCGCGGGTTTGAAGAT
The DNA here is from genome assembly GCF_016483705.1 of Bacillus cereus group sp. N6. Taxonomy (NCBI): domain Bacteria; kingdom Bacillati; phylum Bacillota; class Bacilli; order Caryophanales; family Bacillaceae; genus Bacillus; species Bacillus cereus group sp. N6. The sequence goes on along the minus strand of NZ_JAEHBI010000034.1, from coordinate 56,861 downwards.
GGTAACGGACGATTTCCTTTTTCACGTAACACACGCATTTTCACCATCGTTTGTTTATATGCTGGTGTACACGTATAAAGGTCTGTTGCCGTCCCAGTTAAAATATTGATTGCCTCTTCATTTACTGTTGCATGCATTGGTAAATATAGCTCTTTCCCCGTTACACGATCAGTAATAAGCGCTTGTACTTTAATTTTCCCAAATGGTGATGCTAATTCTACAAGACCACCATCTTTTACATTGCGCTCTATAGCGAGTTCAGGTGAAATTTCAACGAATACTTCAGATACTTTAGATAAAATACCAGCCGACTTATTCGTCATATTCCCTTCATGGAAATGTTCTAGCATACGACCATTATTTAAAAGTAAATCATACTCATCTGGCGCTACAACCGGTGGTACCCATTCATCTAATGATAAACGAGCAAGTTTATCTGGGAAGTTAAATCCATCTACATATAATAGCGGTGTATCGCTACCATCATGACTACCCCAACATAAACTATTCCATCCTTCTAGACGGTCATACGTCGCTTGAGAGTATAACGGTGCAAGTGATGCGATTTCGTCCATAATTTCACTTGGACTTTCGTAATTCCAATCCCCGCCCAGTGCACGAGCAACTTTTTGCAAAATCCACCAGTCTGGTTTGGAATCACCAAGCGGTTTCAATACTTCATATAATCTTTGAATACGGCGCTCTGTATTCGTAAACGTTCCTTCTTTTTCTAAGCTTGGTGCTGCCGGTAAAATAACATCAGCAAAACGAGCTGTTTTTGATAAGAACATATCTTGAACAACGAGGAAGTCTAAATTTGATAAAATATGTTGCACATGGTTCGCATTTGAATCGACTAAAGCCATTTCTTCACCCATGACATACATACCGCGTAGTTTTCCTTCTTCCGCTGCAAGTAACATTGCAATATTATTTAATCCTGGTGCTTTCGGAATAGTTGTACCGTATGCTTTTTCAAATTTCGCACGAAGCGTATCATCTGATACTGCTTGATAACCAGGGAGCCAGTTTGGTAATGTTGCCATATCACAAGCACCTTGTACGTTATTATGCCCTCTTAATGGGTATGCACCTGCACCAGGACGACGATAGTTACCCGTAACAAGTAGTAAATTTGAAATTGCTGCTGATGTCGTACTTCCTCCTGTATTTTGAGTTACACCCATTCCCCAAAGTATACAAGTACCATCTGCTTCATATACCATACGGGCCATTTCTTTTAACTGAGCTTTAGAAATCCCCGTAATTTCTTCTGTGTAATCAAGCGTATACTTTTCTAACATTTTGCTATATTCATCAAAGTTCTTCACATTTTCAGCTAAAAACTTTTTATCGTGCCAATCTTGATCAATGATATATTTCGTAATACCTGCAAGCCATACGTAATCCGTTCCTTGGCGCGGATGAATAAATAGATCCGCACGCTCTGCCATTTCATGTTTACGAAGGTCTGCTACAATCAGTTTTTGCTCGTGTAATTTATGAGCACGTTTTACTCTCGTCGCAAGTACAGGATGTCCTTCTGTTGGATTCGCACCAACGATAATAACAAGGCCTGCTTCAGCTATATCTTTCACTGTTCCAGCATCCCCGCCCATACCGACAGTTTTAAATAAACCGTCTGTCGCTGGAGATTGACAATAACGAGAACAGTTGTCCACATTATTCGTTCCATATATTTGTCGGGCTAGTTTTTGCATAAGGTAATTTTCTTCATTCGTTACTTTCGATGAAGAAATGAATCCAAATGCATCGCTGCCATATTGAGATTTAATATGCTGCATGTTAGAAGCAACAACTTCTAATGCTTCTTCCCATGAAGCTTCAACAAACATATCTCCTTGGCGAATTAATGGCTTCGTAATTCGATCTTCACTATTTACAAAGTCCCATCCAAATTTACCTTTTACACATGTGGAAATACCATTAACAGGTGCATCTGAAACAGGTTGCACTTTTAATATATGGCGATCTTTTGTCCATACTTCAAAGGAACAACCGACACCACAAAATGTACAAACTGTTTTTGTTTTATTAACTTTCGTCTTACGCATCGCAGCCTCTACTTCTGAAACCGCTAAAATACTACTATATCCAGGCTCTACATCCTTTACAAAATCAATCATTGGATCTAACACATCTGGTTTTAATCCAGTCATGAACCCAGCTTCACCTAGCATTGTTTTTTCCATTAACGCATTACATGGACATACTGTTACACACTGCCCACAACTTACACAAGATGAGTCATTTATGCTTACACCATGATCCCATATAACACGTGGACGATCTAAGTTCCAGTCTATCGATATAGTTTCATTAACCTGTAAGTTTTGACATACTTCTACACACTGTCCACAAGCAATACATTGATTTGGATCATACCGATAAAACGGATGTGACATATCCACTTCACAAGCACTTACTTTCGGCTCATACGGATATTTCTGTTCTTCAATTCCCATCATATGTACCGTGTTATGGACTTTACAGTTACCATTATTGTTATCACAAACGGTACAATACAATAAATGATTCTCTAATATTCGATCCATTGCCTCAGTCTGTGCCTCTTTTGCACGCTGGGACTGTCTTTCAATATGCATACCGTTCTCTAATTTCGTTGAACAAGCACGTAATAACTTCCCATTTACTTCTACAATACACGTATCACAAGTTTGAATTGGATCTACTTCTGGTACATGACAAATTTGAGGATGTTCCAAATTACTCTCGTTAAATAATTGTAGTATCGTCTTTTCACCCGATGTGGAAAATTCTTTACCATCCACGGTTACACGGACTGTCTGTTCTGCCATAGTTTCCCCTCTCCTTACAACCAACTGTACAACACAATTATGAATCCGTTTTCAAAATCGTATTACTGTACATATTTTTGAAACGCTCTGCCCGAATACTTTTCTTATGAAGTCGATTCTAGATGTTATAAGGTATAACTACGAAAGCTTGAAAATATCACTATTCTACAGTTCTATTATATCGTACATATACAATAATAACCAAAATAATCTGTGATTTCCTTGCTAATAGGTGTTTTTATTTCCCCATTGTTTTATGATAAATATGGGAGAGAAATACATATAAAAGGGGAATTTAATATGGGGCCTACGCAAGAGACTTATACAATTGTACGCTATCAATCTGGTACATTTTCAAAACAACTGGATGAGATTGTTACAGAATCTCCTATTACTATTAAATTAAATGGTGAAGAATATGTAACAGTTGTATGCACACCAAATTATATTGAAGATATGGTAATTGGTTTTTTAATTTCTGAAGGAATTATTGCTTCCTATAAAGATGTTGAAGAACTATGGGTGCAAAAAGATAACGGAATTGTCCATGTAACATCATCAAAAGTAAATCCACTCTATCAAACTTTATATAATAAACGATACATCACTTCTTGCTGCGGAAAAGGTAGACAAGGTTTTATTTTCGTTAACGATGCAGTAAAAGCAAAAGATTTACATGATATACATGTAAAAATTACTCCTGAAGAATGCTTTCACTTAATGAATACTTTACAACAATCTTCCACTACCTTTCGCCAAACCGGTGGGGTTCACAATACCGCGCTATGTGATCGAAACAATATCCTCCTATCAAGAATGGATATTGGAAGACATAATGCATTAGATAAAATATATGGTCATTGTTTACGCAACGATATATCCGTTAAAGGAAAAATCATCGCATTTAGCGGGCGTATTTCATCCGAAATTTTACTCAAAGTTTCAAAAATCGGATGTGAAATGGTTCTATCTAAATCCGCTCCAACAAAATTAGCATTACAACTTGCTCACGATTTAGGCATTACAGTCGTAGGATTTATTAGAAATGAATCTTGCAATATTTACACACATCCACATCGAATTGATGGTTATCAATCGAATAACTAAAATAACTCCTCGGTTGAGGAGTTATTTTAGTTATAAAAATGTAATATATTAAAGACTTGAATAGTTAATGAAGTTAATATATAATTTCATTACATATTAAAAACAAAACATTGTAGCATATATCTTTTCATTCTTTTACAAATTAAAAGAGACTGTTAACAAAACGCATACACAATCTTATTGAAGTAATGGATTTATTTCGACCAAGGAGGTTATAACTATGGAAATTCGCTTATTAACGACAGAGGACGCAGAAATATATTTAAAAGTTTGTATGGAAGGTTTAACGAAGAACCCGGAAGCTTTTAGCTCTTCTTATGAAGATGTTCTTAAACATGAGGATCCTGTAGCTGCTATGGCAAAACGATTAAGCAATCCGGATAAGTATACTCTAGGGGTCTTCAAAGATAACGATTTAATCGGCATTTCTACTTTAGAAACAAAGCCTTTCATTAAACAAGAACATAAAGCAAAAATCGGTTCCGTTTTTGTTTCCCCAAAAGCGCGTGGCCTTGGAGCAGGAAGAGCTCTAATTAAAGCAATTATCGAAAATGCCGATAAATTACATGTAGAACAACTTATGCTCGATGTTGTAGTTGGTAACGATGCCGCAAAAAAATTATATGAGTCATTAGGCTTCCAAACTTACGGCGTACAAGAGCGTTCATTAAAACATAACGGGCAATATTGGGACGAGGAACATATGGTTCTGTTCTTAAATGATTAATACTTCAATATAGTTTTTTAAAAGCATCTTCTTATTAAGGAAGGTGCTTTTTTCATTACAACAATGTAATCTTCATGTCACCTTTATCGATCGTACCAAACCTTTCCATTCATTATACTAAAAGTATAAAGTGAAACTTTACTCAGTGGAAAGCTTTACCTCCACTGAGTATTAGCCCTCACCAATCGGGCTTTTATGGGCAGTTGATCTTCCATCTAACTTCTTCGCATCCACTAAATCTTTAGATGGAATTCTTACTGCCCATTAATGCGGGGTAAAGTGACACTTTCATTAGTGAGGTACCAATCATGAAATGAACGTATAGCATTCAATTGATATATAAAGGAGAATGTGACATGAAACAAAACAAACGAGCTATGCTTTTAATATTTACTACAGCAATTGTAACTTCTGGGTTAGCAATTTTACCTTGGTTTATTATATAAAACTATTCCCCTAATAACGAAAAAAAGCTTATTGCTTCTTAAGAAGCAATAAGCTTTTTCTATATTATAAAATCCCCAAAATTTTATTTACACAACTTATAATAATAACCATAGATACGGCAATGCACATGACAACCGTATTACGATCTTGCTTTTCTTTTTTTGAAATTTCTTCTTTTGGATTCATGTGTATGATCTCCTTTTAAAAAAAGTGTGAGATAGGAAATTTTTCTTATCCGATGCGAGGTGAATACGAAAACCCTCTCTATCTCACATACACAATAGAATGGAATTGTCATTTTATAAATAAAATGACATGACGTTATGTCGCAACATAGGGTATTTTGTGTCGCTACGTTTTCTATTATAAAAAATAGTTGTGCAAAACTAGTGCATTTTTTATGTCAATTACTCTGAGCGAAAAATAACTCTTCGACCTAATCACATAAAAAGAGTTTTTTATTATTTTCATGTAAACTATACAAGTAGAATGAACAGTTTGGGGTGCACAATATTATGGTTAAAATTTTATTAGTAGACGATGAAGAACGCATGTTACGATTATTAGATCTGTTCTTAAGTCCTCGTGGCTATTTTTGTATGAAAGCTACCTCTGGCCTTGAAGCACTAAAGTTAATAGAACAAAAAGACTTCGATATTATTTTGTTAGATGTTATGATGCCGAATATGGATGGATGGGATACTTGCTATCAAATCCGTCAAATTTCCAACGTTCCGATCATCATGCTAACAGCTCGTAATCAAAACTACGATATGGTGAAAGGTCTCACTATGGGCGCGGACGACTATATTACAAAACCATTTGATGAGCATGTATTAGTCGCAAGAATCGAGGCTATATTACGCCGTACAAAGAAAGACGGCTTCGTTAGCTTCAATGGTATTGAGTGGGATAAAACGAAACATACTGTCACAGTATATGATGAAAAAATCTCACTGACTCCTATCGAATTTTCGTTACTTGGACTATTTTTACAAAATACAAACCGTGCTTATAGCCGAGATGATTTAATCGAAAAAATTTGGGGTTATGAAACAGACATTGAATATAGAACAATCGATTCACATATTCGCAATATCCGTGATAAATTACGCAAAAAAGGATTTCCAGTTGAAAATTACTTAGAAACTGTCTATAAAGTCGGATATAAATGGAAAAGTGAATAATTACTTCGGTCAGTGGACAATAGTATACCACTGACCCTTTATATGAAATAAGGTATGGTGAGAAAATGAGTAAACTTTCACTTAAAATTGGGACATACTTTTTAATACTAGCTTTATGTATTGAAACAATTGCTTTCGTATCTTTTTACAAAAGCATTTCAAACATGCGCATTGAGGAGGAAACACTTGCTCTTTTAGAAAAGGGTAATCGCTATAGTAACATGATTAAAAACCGCGCCAAGTGGAATGCATATTCTAAAGAAAAGAGACTCACAGAAAGCGCTGAACACAGTAAACGGCCTAAACGTGCTGTATACCCCGAGTTTGATATCAACACTGAAGCTGAACACTTAGTCGAATCAGAAGCAATTGCTAACTCTGATATAGCTATCATTATAACTGACAATAATGGCAAAATTATTTCCACTTCAGAACCTGTAACAAAGGTAATGCAAAAACAGCTTACTTGTAAAACAGAACCTATTCCAGCAAACGGATTGGTTGTCGAAAAGAACTGGAAAAAATCAAAATTCATCACAACGGTAAGCCCACTTAACACAGCAGAGTTTCAAGGAAAGTTATATATGTTATTAAAAACATCTTTCTTAGAAAATATGTTACTTAAACTCATGAAGCAATTTCTTATCATTAGTGTTTTGACAGTTATTTTAACGACTATTTCTGTCTTTGTTTTTTCTCGTGTTATTACAGAACCGCTTATAAAAATGAAGCGGGCAACAGAAAAAATGTCAAAATTAAATAAACCAATTCAATTAGGTATTAAACGGAATGATGAACTTGGAAGCTTAGCAAAGACGATTGAAGATTTATCCAGTGAACTGACTTATATGAAAAAAGAACGCAATGAGTTTCTCGCTAGTGTCGCCCATGAATTATTAACTCCATTGACCTATATGAAAGGTTATGCGAAGGTAGCAAAGAGAGACTCTTTAACGAAAGAAGAGCGTGAAGAATACTTACAAATCATTGAGGATGAAACAGATAGTGTAACCGATCTCGTCCAAGATTTATTTATGCTGGTGCAATTAGAACAACACCAGTTTGTTATAAAAAAACAAAAAGTGATTCTTCAACCATTTTTAGAACGAATGGTTGAAAAAACAAAAACAACATTAACAAATAAACAAATGCAACTCCATGTATATTGCAAAGATGATTTAGAAGTTTGCATAGACGAAAGACGTATGGAACAAGTTATGTTAAATTTATTACACAACGCTTATCAACATTCGCCAGAAAACACTACTATTACGATACGCGTACTCACAGAAACAGATTCTTTTACAATAAGTGTAGCCGATGAAGGAGAAGGTATTCCTGAAGAAGATATCCCGCATATTTTTGATCGTTTTTATCGTGTTGATAAATCGAGAACGAGAGCTACTGGAGGAAAAGGTATCGGGCTAGCTGTTGCAAAAGAAATTGTAGAATTGCATAACGGTTCTATTCTAGTAACAAGCCAATTAGGAGTAGGAACAAACTTTAGAATCGAGCTACCTTTTGAATAAGATGCGTGTGAAAACACCAGTAGTAGTAAACACTACTGGTGTTATTTTGTTCATAAAATCAGCTCATATAAGCTAACCTTTTGAAATTATTCTTATTTCAATATAAAATAAAGTAAAACTTTAACCAATCGGGCATTTACGGGCAGTTATCTCCCACCTAAATTCCGCGCATTCGCCGGATTTTAAAGTTGGATTCTTACTGCCCGCAAATAGCGGGGTAAAGGTACATTTGCAAAGATTTGGAGGGTGATATAATTGGATATCCATGTATTAACAAAAGATGAAGCAGAAATTTACTTAGAACTTCGTGTAGAAGGATTAAAGCAAAACCCTGAAGCTTTCAGCTCTTCTTATGAAGATATTATTAATAAAGAGTGTGCGATTGAATATAAAGCACAAAAATTAGCACAAGATGAAAACTATACGCTAGGTGCATTTAAAGATGGACAATTAATCGGAGTTGCAACGCTGGAAACGAAACCATATGTAAAACAAGAACATAAAGCTAAAATTGGTTCTGTATATGTGTCTCCAAAAGCACGCGGACTTGGAGCAGGAAAAGCACTTATTAAAGAATGTCTTGAACTTGCTAAATCTTTAGAAGTAGAACAAGTTATGCTTGATGTTGTTGTTGGCAACGATGGTGCGAAGAAACTTTATGAATCATTAGGTTTTAAAACATTCGGTGTACAAGAACGTTCACTGAAATATAACGGACAGTATTGGGACGAAGAGCATATGGTCTTATTCTTAGATGAAAATAAATAATAAAAAACATCCTCATGCCTGGAGGATGTTTTTTACTTTCTTGTATACCATGCCTTATGTAATAATTGAACCGCTTTCGCAATTTCGTCTTCTGATAAAATTGCAAACCCAAGTAAAACTACATTTTCAGGCGCAGTACCGTCTTTATAGTACGTAGAAACAGGATATATTTTAATACTATATTTTGCAGCTTCTTTAATTAGTTCTTCTTCTCGCATTCCATTATGCACTTTTAATAAAATGTGTAATCCAGAATCTTCTCCTATCACTTCAACACGATTAGAGAAATACTTCTCTATTTCAAAAACAAGTCGATCCCTCTTTTTTCGGTAGACGACGCGCATTTTATGAATATGTTTTTCCCAATAGCCTTCATTTAAAAACTTTCTAATCACTTCTTGGTCCATTCTTGAAACACTTTGTGTATAAAACAAATATTCCTTTTGATATTTTTCAATTACATTCTTCGGTAATACTATATAGCTCATCCGTAATGAGGGCAACAAAGCTTTTGAGAGCGTCCCCATATAAATAACTTTCCCATCTGTATCTAAACCTTGTAGTGCCGGAATTGGCTTTCCTGAATAACGAAATTCACTATCGTAATCATCTTCAATAATATACCTGTCTTCCTCTTTCTTCGCCCATTGTAAAAGCTGCGTCCTTCTCGTAATAGGCATAATCATTCCATATGGGAATTGATGAGATGGAGTTACAAATACAACATTCGCATCGCTATTTTCTAAATCTGCCATACAAATTCCGTCTCTATCTAAAGACAACATTTGAACCTTCTTCTCTCCCTGTTCAAAAACGACCATTTTCCTATGATAACCTGGATTTTCAACAGCATAATTACTTCCCTTCAACAATTGAAAAAGTAACTTCACTAATATTTGTGTTCCCGCCCCTAATACAATTTGGCTAGCTGAACAACGCACACCTCTAGATTCATACAAATAGTTGGCAATTTCCTCCCTCAGGCTCAATTCCCCTTGAGGATGTCCAAGAAAAAGCAATTCATTATTATGTGGTTGCCATACATCATTTATAAGCTTGCGGTACGTAGTGAACGGAAACGTATTCGTATCAACTCCTGTTTGGGTGAAATCAAATTTATAGTTTTCCTCCCTAAACGGAACCTCTTCTACTTTCGCTTCACTTCCTTCTACATAAATCATTTGTTCAACTTTACATACAAAATAACCTTTTCTCGATGCTGACTCAATATAACCTTCTGCAAGTAATTGCTCGTAAGCCGCTTCTACTGTATTCTTACTCACTTGTAAATAGCTTGCCAGCTTTCTTTTTGCAGGTAATTTTGTTAAAGCCGGAATCGTTCCATCTTTAATCTCTTTTTTTATATACTCATACAATTGCACGTACAATGCTCTTTTACTATTCACATTTAAATTAGGCGTTAATTCTAACACAATATCTGACCCCTTAATAAAACTAAAATCTGATACTTTTTACAGTACCAGAAGTTATATATAATTCCTTTTATCATGTCACACATAAAAAATCAAATACCGGAGAGGAGAAACATGATAATGAACAATGGTAGACGTATCGGACTCATTATGATTATTATAGGGGCTACATTATGGGGATTATCTGGTCCAATGATTCAGTGGCTATTTCAGCATACTAATGTATCCTCAATTGATTTTTTAACAATTCGCTTGTTGCTTGCAGGAATATTTATTTTGTCTTTCTTACTTATAAAGAAACAAAACATATTTCAAATTTGGAAACACCCTAGATATTCTATACAACTTATTATTTTCTCTATTCTCGGCATGCTTGGTGCGCAATACGCCTTTATTGAAACAGTTCATGTTAGTAACGCCGTTACAGCGACATTATTTCAATTTCTTGGCCCTGTTCTTATTACCATTTATGTCGCATTTGGACAAAAAAAATTCCCAGCGTCTATGCAACTGCTCGCAATTATAACAGCACTAACGGGGACATACTTTATTATTACAAATGGTTCAATTGAAAATATTGTTTTATCAAAAGAAGCCATTATTTTTGGTCTATTAACTGCAATTGGATTTGCATTTTATACCCTTCATCCAGCCTCTCTTATTAAAGAATGCGGAACAACTGTAGTAATTGGCTGGGGAATGTTAATTGGCGGTATTGCCCTGCTTATTTGTAATCGCTCGTTTGAATGGAATCAGCTTTCACAAACTTTTACATCAAGAACTTTTTCTATGCTTATTCTTATCATCATAAGTGGCACTCTTTCTTTCCTCCTTTATATCGGTAGTCTGAAATATTTAGCAGCAACAGAAACGAGCATTTTATCTAGCATTGAACCACTTGTAGCTGCCATCGTTTCAATCGCTTGGCTAAATGAATCCTTTGGAGCATATCAATTATTAGGCGGCGTATGTATCGTTCTTTCTGTTATTTTCTTAACGATGCCACAAAAAGAGAATAAACCTGCCTTTTCAACTGAACAAATATAGAAAATGTCAAAAGAGGTCGTACAAAACTTACGACCTCTTTTTATACTTTAAAGGAATTGTCCCGCTTTCTAGCAAATACAATTACACTAACAATAAAATTTAGGAGTGTGACACCATGAAAAAAATCGGAACTATGCTACTTTTCTCTTTTCTCATCGCTGGATGCACACAAGCGCAACCTGATTCAGAAGCACCTAAAAAAGAAGCCATCGCAACGTCATCCACTCAAGTTAATGCACCTTCCTTCTTTCATCTTAGCGTTTTAAAAGATGTAAATTGGGAAGAAACACCCTCCTTCATACAAGAAAAAATACCTTTAAAAGGCATCGAAGAAAAAATCGCAATGGCTGATAGTCCTATTATCGCAAATGAAAAAAATGAAATAATGTGGTACTTTTTAGATCCTGAAATGCCAACTGGAAAACTATCTATTATTGCACTAAAACAAGGATCAATAACTCCAACACCCGTACTCTTTCAACAAGAAACTTCCAAACCAACTTGGACTACTTCAAATACAATTGATTCTACTACAAACGAACTCCCTCTCACTATGTCACTACCTTCATCTGGATTATGGATATTAAATATATATGTGAATGAAAAATATTATGATCAGTTTTTAATTACCGCTGAGTAAAGTGACAAAACTAAAACCCTTTCTTACAACAATGTAATTTCTACGTCATATACTTCGATAGTTGAAGTATCTCCCTTCTCTTATACTTAAAGTAAGAAATGACATGAGGAGAGATAAGAGATGAAAAAAATGATAGAAGTGATCGTAGCAGTAACTGAGGTTTTAGTAAATGGTAAACAAGTTGCAATGGAATTAAATAAATAGTGAAGACACACAAATAAATAATTTTACACTTCTTCATTATTTTGATTTCTTATCTCAAAAAAGCAGTGCCTTTTTAGGCACTGCTTTTAGCTATTAATAACTTGGTATTTTCATAATTTGCGCCACACCTGAATCAATGGCCGCTTTCGCTACAGCTTCCGCAACACTTGGAACAACTCTTTTATCTAACGGATTCGGGATTACATAATTCGCATTACGTTCTTCGTCCGTAATGATGTTAGCGATCCCATATGCTGCCGCTAATTTCATCTCTTCTGTAATATCAGTCGCGCGCACATCTAACGCACCACGGAATATCCCTGGGAACGCCAATACATTATTTACTTGATTCGCATAATCCGAGCGTCCGGTTCCTACTACAGCTGCCCCAGCCTCTAATGCATCCTCTGGGAAGATTTCTGGAATTGGATTCGCCATAGCAAACACAATTGCTTTATCATTCATCGTTTGTACAAGTTCTTTCGTTAATACGTTAGGAGCAGATACGCCAATAAAAATATCAGCTTGATGAATCGCTTCTTTTAACGTTCCACGCACATATTCTCGATTTGTCTTTTTGGAAACTTCAATTTGTGCTTCGTTCATCCATGATTCACCTTCACAAACAATACCTTCTAAGCTAACTAACGTAATGCGCTTTGCACCAGCTTTTAATAATAATTTTCCAATTGCAATTCCTGCCGAACCCGCACCGTTAATAACAATTTTCACATTATCCATTTGTTTGCTAACAACTTTTAATGCATTAATAACAGCTGCTAAGACGACAATAGCGGTCCCATGTTGATCATCATGGAATACAGGAATATTTGTTTCTGCTTTTAATCGCTTTTCAATTTCAAAACAACGTGGTGCCGCAATATCTTCTAAGTTAATTCCTGCAAACGTAGGCTCTAAATTTTTCACAAGAGTAACGATTTCATCCACATCAGTCGTACCTAAACATAACGGGAAAGCATCTACATTCGCAAATTTCTTAAATAAAATACTCTTCCCTTCCATAACAGGCATAGCTGCTTTCGGTCCAATATTCCCTAAACCAAGTACCGCTGTTCCATCTGAGATAACTGCCACCATATTACCGCGTGCCGTATAGTCATACACTGTTTCTTCATCCGCCGCAATTGCTTTGCAAGACTCCGCTACACCTGGTGTATATGTCAGGCTTAAATCATCCGCTGAATTTACTTCTACTTTACTTGTAATTTCAATTTTCCCTACTAATTCTTTATGCAGTAACAATGATCTTTCATTAATTTGATTATCTAACATACTTATAATCTCCCCTTAAATTGACAAGCTAGCTATATGAATATAGCTAGCTTGTTTGATCATGAAAACATTTTCAATAAAATTGTCGCTGTTACAACCATTGCTGCCCCGCCTAAACGTGTTGAAATTTGCGCAAACGGCATTAATTCCATACGATTTGAAGCTGATAAAATAGCAACATCTCCAGTTCCACCTAAACCACTATGACATCCCGTTACAATTGCTGATTCAACTGGATACATTTTCATCACTTTCCCTACAAGAAAACCTGATGCTACCATTGTAAGAACAACTGATGCGCACACAACAACATATCCTACTGAAAGAACTGCTGCTACGTCTTTTAACGGAATATATAGCAATCCTAATCCAACCATTAACGGCCAAGTTAAATTCTTCGAAATGAATTTATATAAATGGAATGCTCCTTGCTCCATTTTTGCTGGCATTAATTTAAAGTATTTCACAAGTGCTGCTGAGAAAATCATAATGATTGCCCCAGGAATACCGATGAACTTAGAAGCAAATCCTCCGAAGATGAAGAACGTACACGCAATTAATAAACCTGCTCCCATTAATGAGAAGTCAATTGGCTTCTCTGTATTTTGTTCTTTTAATAACTCTGCTTGATTGTCTGTTTTCACTAATACACCGTTACCACTAAGCTCCGGTTTCTTCTCACCTAAACGCTTCATATACCCTGCACTCACGATTGCGAACATATTTCCAATAATAGCCGCTGGAATAAGTTGTGATACAAACGTTGCTGATGATTCATTTAAAATATCACTATAAGCTAGCGACAATGGTAAAATCCCTTCCCCAATACCACCACTCACAATTGGTACGATGATAAAGAAGAATGTTTGCTTCATTTCAAATCCAAATAGTGAACCGACCAATAATCCTACCGCTACAGAAGCTAACGTCCCTACTACTAAAGGTATAAACATACGAACGAAACCTTGTACTAATACTTTACGATTCATTCCTAAAATACTTCCGACTACTAAACAAGAAATATATAAATATAAAAAGTTCGATTTTTTCATTAACATAGTCGCAGCTTCCATTGAAGCTGGATTCATCCAGTTAAAAAATACAAGTAATGATGGAATAAATAATGAAAGTATTGCCGGGCCGCCGATATTTTTTAAAATTGGAATTCTCATTCCAATGTCGCCTAAGAAAATACCCATGATCATAATAACTGCAAATCCACCAATCATATCTGCTGGCAATTTATTATATACAGATGCCCCATAAATAATAGCAGCCAATACTACATATAACGGTAAAGGTATAACACCGATTTTTACATTCATAATTTTAGAAGTGAAAGATTCTCTTTGTACTTCATTTCCTCCAGAAAATGATACCGCTTCCACATTCTTTTGAATTCCCATATGGCACCTCCTTGTTTTCTTAATAACAATATTAAAACGCTTTCAATAGTAAAAATAGTTTTTGTAAGTTTTGTAATTGATTTTGTAATTAAAAAAAGTATAAGCGACTTATAATAAGTCGCTTATACGTAAAACTCTATTTTATTTTGGTCAATACATCTTAATTTACTCACTGGTCTTCCTACATGTTGATACACCATTTCGTTTTCTAATACTCCAATTTCAGTCAAAAACATTACATACTTTCGAATAGAAACTCTTGAAACTCCAACTAATTGCGCCATTTGATCTGTTGTAAACGCTCGTCCATTCAGCGACTCGATCTTTTGCCAAATTAATTGCATCGTTTGCTTCGTTAATCCTTTCGGAAGCTCTTTAGTGACAGTAGGCTCTCTTTTTTCTTTTTGCAAAATTAACGAATCTAATTCCGATTGACTAATTTTTTGTTGTTCTTTCATGAAAGTAAGCTTTTCTCGATATATAGTTAACGCCTTTTTAAATCGTTCAAATGTAAATGGTTTAATTAAATAATCTACTACACCATATTGTAATGCTTTTTTAATACTCCCCATATCATGTACAGCTGAAATCATCATAATATCGATTTCTTTTTCTTGGTTCCGAATATACATTAAAAGCTCAAATCCAGTTTCTTCAGGCATAAAAATATCAAGTAATACTAAATCTACTCGTAATTCCTCTAATACTTCTATCGCTTCTTTAACGGAGTTAACTGCTTGAACAAGTTCAAACCCTCCTACTTGCTCTAAATAATGCGTATTTAACATTGCTACCATCGGGTCATCTTCTACAATTAAAACTTTAATCATATTTGCCTCTCATCCCTACCTTTAGGTATTTCAATTGTTATCGTTGTTCCCTTTCCTACTAATGAATGCATATGAATTTCCCCATTTATTCGCTGTATACTTTCTTTTACAAGATACAAACCATAACCACGGTTATCTCCCTTTGTGGAATAACCTTTCGTAAATAATGCCCCTATTTCTTCTTCTGGTATACCTTTCCCCGTATCTTGTACTGTAATGATTAATGTATCCCCATATTGTATCTCAAGTTCAACTTGCTTCTTTTTACAATTCATCACTGCCTCTAATGCATTATCAATTAAATTTCCGACAATCGTAATTAGTTCATGAATAATACTTTCATCATCTATTTCCGGCATGTAAGAATCTTCACTTATGATTAATTTTATATTTTTCTCTCTAGCATAGCTAAGTTTCCCAAGTAAAAAACCAGCAAATACTGGACTTTTTATTCTCTCCATAACCCCACCAATTTCATATTGATGCTCTGATACCATACCGCTTATATACTTCTGTAATTCTTCATACTGCTTCATGTGTGTAAGTCCTAATACGACATGCATTTTATTCATAAATTCATGCGATTGTGCCCGTAATGCTTCCGCATATAGTCTAATACCAGTTAATTCTTCTGCTAATTTTCTAACCTCTGTTTTATCACGAAATGTTGCAATTGCACCAACTATTTCTCCTTTTACATATAAAGGAACACGATTCGTCACAATCGTAATTCCATAAATATTTTGTTCTTCGTTTAATTGTACCTCTCCCGTTTGTAATACTTCTTTTATACGTGAATTAGGCATATACAACTCAACATCTTTACCGATAAAATCTTCTTCAAGTCCACTTTTCTTAAACAATCGTTTTGCCTCATTATTTATTAAAGTTACATTGGCTTCTTTATCTACAGCAATAATACCTTCCTTTACAGATTGTAGCATCGTATTTCTTTCTTCAAGAATTTTCGCTATCCTGTGAGGTTCAAGACCGAATAAACTTTTCTTTATATGTCTAGCTAGCAATATTGCTCCTATAATTCCAACTAGTACTCCAACTCCGACACCAATGTAAATGATATGTCTACTTTCCCTAACTCTCTCTTTTACATTATCTGCTGAAATACCAACGGCCACCGCTCCAAGTTGTTCACCTGTTTCAGAAAATACAGGTACAAACACTCGCATTGAAATACCTAAAGTTCCTTCTGCCAGCGATACATGTTCCTTTCCTTTCAATGCAGGCCCTTCATCTCCCCCAATAAAATGATAGCCTATTTTTTGAGGATTTGGATGTGATTTTCTTATTCCATTCATGTCCATAACTACAATGAATTGAACACCTGTGTTTTTTAATATTCTATTTGTATACGTTTGGATTGCAGAAGTATCTGCCTTCCCAATCAAACCATCGATTACAATTGAATCATTCGCCACAATGTGTGCAATTGTTTTTGCTTTCTCTGCTTGGCTATCCTCCGTCGTCCGTTCTACATTATGACTAATTAATATATCTGTCACAAGTAAAGAAAAAATTACAACTGTACAAACTAACAATGTAATCGTTTTCCATAAATTCCATAGTCTTTTTCTTTTTTTCATCCCGTTAATGACTCCCCTAATTGCTGAATAGAAAAATAAGTAAGGTGAAAATAATATCACCTTACTTATCTGCTGTTATTATACTTTAAATTTACTAGTCATCGCTTGTAGTTCTTCGGCCATCCCAGCTAAGTTTTGCGAAGCTGAACTAATTTCTTCCATTGAATTCACTTGTTCTTCTGTTGAAGCAGCAACACTTTGCATACTAGCTGTATTTTCTTCTGCAGCCGCTGCAATTTCATCAATAGCATTTGTCACTTCATTTGCATCTCCAGCAATTCTCTTCGTTGTTTCTACCATTTGATTAACTTGAGAAACAATATGTGTAGTAGAACTTAAAATTTCCGTAAAACTTGCTTTCGTTTTTGTTACAACATCAAGGCCTTGTTGAACTTCTCCATTCACATTATCCATCGCCTTAACAGTATGTTCAATATCCGCCTTAATTTCTGCAATTAAATTTGCAATCTCTCCAGATGATTCTCCTGATTGCTCCGCTAATTTTCTAACCTCATCAGCTACAATAGCAAACCCTCGGCCCTGTTCACCTGCTCTTGCCGCTTCAATAGCCGCATTTAAAGCTAATAAGTTCGTTTGAGTAGCGATGTTTTGAATCGCTTCAGAAATAGCTCCTACCTGCTTTGATTTCTCATCAAGAAGTTTAATAATAGCATCTGACTCGGATACCGATTTAGAAATAGACTGCATTTGTTTTGCTGTTTGTTCAACCAATTCTTCCCCTTCTTCAGCTCTTTCTCTCGCATGTAATGAGGAGATAGAAATTGATTCCGCGCTTCCAGTTACATCTTGAATTGCTGTATTTACTTGTTGTAATGTAGCCGCACCTTCTTCAACACCTTGACTTTGTGATTCAGCCCCACCTGATACTTGTTCCATTGCAATTGTAATTTGATCTGTCGCATCATTTGCTTGCTGTACGCTCGCTGTTAACTCTTCAGCCGATGCAGCGACATGTTCTGCTGAAAAACTAATTTGAGTAATCACATCTTGTAAAGAGGCAGACATTTCATTAAATGAATTCCCTAATTTCCCTATATCATCCTTGGAATGGATTGTAATTTTCTCTGTCAAATCTCCCTTACTAATTTTATGTGCCGAGTCAGCTATTTTTCTTAATGGTCTTGTAATAGACTTTGTAATGAAATAAATTAATACACTACCAAATACAATAGCTATAGCAATGACAATCAAAGTCTTATAAAACACTGGATTCGCAGCTTCGGTAATTTCTTCGTCGAACATAACCCCGACTACTTTCCATCCTGTTTTCTCATTTGTTGCAAAGATTAAATTCTTTTTATCACCTTGTTCTGTATAAGACACATTTCCTTGTTTTTCTTCATAAATTGGTTTAATCCACGGATCAGTAACTTTTGCACCTGGTTTTCTAGATGGATGACTAACAATTTGCTTATTTTGATCTAGAATAACTGCATAACCTTTTTCACCAATGTTAATCATTTTGGAAATTTTTAAGATGTTATCTAAATTTAAGTTAATTCCTATAACACCTTTACCATCTTTTACTTCTTTAGCAATTGTCACTACCATATTTTTAGTAGATGCTGATTGATATGGTGCAGTAACAATTACTTTCCCTTTATTTTCATGTGCTTCTTTATACCAAGATCTATCTGTTGGATTATACCCATCAGCCATTTGGATAAATGGTTCTCTTATAAACTTTCCTGCCTGTGTTCCAATATAAATACCTTCTACTTCTGGATGAAGTTTTATATATTGCGTTAACTTCGTTCTTACTATTTCTTCTTGTCCGTTTGGATATGTATCCTCTGTTAAAATGTCTGCAAAGTACGCCGCATCAACAAATTTCTCTTCTATATTTTGAGAAATAACAGTATTTAAAACTGAAATATTCTCCTTTGCTTTACCTGTAATTTGTTGTTCAAAATTTGTTTTGGCAGTTTGATATGAAACACCACCGATAATAAGTCCTGGTATAGTTAAAATAAGAAAAAATGAAATGATTAATTTTTTCTTAACACTCATACATTTAACCCAGTTAAATATTTTTTGCATAATAATCCTCCTTTATGTAATGTGGATACTTGTGTAATTTTATACAAGTAACATATATAAAACAATATATAATGATAACATGTAATTTTTTTGTCAATTATGCATTTTTACATATTCACTACTTCTAAATATTTAATCATAAAAAATAAGAGAACCTCAGCTTATTTCTTAACAAAAAACACCCACAAAAACTCCTCTTACAGTTCCTTACATCTATTTCCTTACTAATTCATTTAGAGCTTTTCACATAACTAATCGCCTGACTCCCCATTTGCATCCATGCCTTTTCAAATTTTCCTCTCGGCACTTTTACATCTAGGCTATCCTCGAGAGGATCCCGAATATATACAAATTCTTCATCGTATCCAATCAGTACTACACAATGTTCATTATACGTAATAGAAACATCTCCGCTATTTGTTTCCCATGTAGTAAATTCATCTTCATCTAATGGCGCAAATGTTGCATTCGTAATCATAACTACCGGTTGTCCTGATTGTACACTCTTATAAAGTTCTTCTATACTCTTCCCTGTTAAGTCCACAGCTTTATTAGGTAAATACTTTTTCGCTAATTGAAAAAGTGGTCCGTGATATACACCATATCCAGATTCAGAAAAGGTATAAATATTCCCTACAAATCCTTCATTCGGATTTCCACGTACACCATCGTTCATAAAATCAACTTTCTTTATTTCATTTGCTAATTGCATCTTATCCACTGTAATGCCTGCATATTGTAACATCATCGCTAAGCTAGTCACTTCACAGCCTCTATCTAGCTCTGGTAATTGCTGAATTAAAGGTACATTCGATAAGATGACCTTTTCATCATTATTACTAAAATCTGCTTCTTTTCCGCTTTGTATATTGAAGAATGTTAACTTCTCCACATACTTTGTAATGCCATTTTTATATACATTCCATACTGCTATAGCTAGTAAAGCCATACATATATACCACTTCCATCTCCGTATCACTCTCACACCCTTTTTAGTTCGTTAAATAAGAATAAAACGCATCAGCATCCGTGCGAATCACCGGTACAAAATTTAGTTCTTTTCCTTTTTCAGGCTGATCTTTTTTAATTTTTTCTGCTAATTCTTGAACGTTCATATTCGTTTTATCCATATTAAGCTCATCTGCCATTTGTAACACTTTTTGTTCATTAATTTCGCTTAATACTTGATATATATCTTTACCATACAAATCAATATGATATTTTTTTGCTTCTTCCTGCACCTTTTGTTCATACACTTCTTGCGCTAACGTTTCTATCTCTTTTTCTTTTTGTGAAATACCTAACTTCCCTGCTTCCTCTCTTACTTTCGTTCCATAGATTTCTTCCGCAATGTCTTCTATTTCTTTTCCATTTGTCGAAATGCCTAATTTATCCGCTTCATCATTAATTTTAATCGTATTAATTTGATTAATTAAATTTACAATCGTTGTATTTTCTATAGATATGCCTAGCTTTAACGCTTCTTGCTTCACTTTTGTTTCATAGATTTCTTCTGAAAGAGTTCCAACGTCTTTTCTTTCAATCGAAATTCCTAACTGTTCAGCTTCTCTTCCTACTTCCGTCTCATGAATTTCTTTTTCTAGCGTAATTTGTTCTTTCCCTTCCGTTTCAATACCTAGATTCTCCGCCTTTTCTTCTGTATGCACCGCATGTATCTTTCCATTATTTAATTGTTCTTTACTGCGCTGCGTGTAATTTGTCTTTCCTTGTGATGTTTCAGAAGGAGAGGCACCCCCTAATATGCTTAAGCTCATTACTCCAATAGTGAATACCGTCATCATTTTCTTTTTCAAAATTAATTCCTCCCTCTTACACTTTCTTTTCCATCATTCCCTATACATAATCGAAATAACATTATGATCGATATAATCTGCTCAAATACCTTTTTATAATCGCTTCTTCATAGGGCGAACTTTCTGTATATCATACATGTTATAAATAGTTTCTTAACTTTCCCTTAAAAAAAGACGACCTTGTAAAAACAAGATCGTCTTCTCACTTATATTCTTTGATTTTTAGGGAAATTCACTTCAAAACAAGTACCCTCTCCCCATTTGCTATCTACTAATATTTTCCCATAATGCTTTTCTACAATCCAATTTGCGATTGAAAGGCCTAATCCCGCTCCTTCTGACGCACTTCTCGCTTTATCACCTTGATAAAAACGATCAAATAATTTTGGGATGTCCTCATCTTTAACCCCTATCCCGTCATCTTTCACCCGTATACGAATTGAGCTGCTCATTTGCGTACAATCGATTTGAATATGCCCGCCCCCATTTGTATACTTCATCGCATTATCTAACAATATGACCATCATTTGATGAATTCTCTCTCTATCACCCATAAATGATATGTCATGTTCTACTTTCAATATCATCTCTTTTTCTTGATATGAAGCAATTTCCTTATATGGATCTACTATTTCTTCTAACAATTTATCCATTTCAAATGTTCTCTTATCCATCTCAATTTGATTAGAATCCGAACGTGCTAACAATAATAAGTTAGTTACAAGCTTAGATAACCGTCTACACTCCTTTGAAATCGTAGAAATATCCATCGCTTTTTCTTCTATTGTCGCAGATGGTGACTGGAATAACACATCCGTTTTTGATTGAATAACCGCAAGTGGTGTCCTTAATTCATGTGATGCATCCGAAACGAATTGCTGCTGTTTTTCCCACGAATTTTGAATGGGTATGAGTGCCCTGCCGGCTAAGAAAAAGCCGATGCCTATTGCACATAAACTTCCTACGCTACAACCTATAGCAAGAATTAAAAATAAAGTATTTAACATTTCTTTTTCAGCTGTTATATCGCGTACAATTTGAACTATTTTTGTATCTTGTTGAAATGCAAACGTTCTAAAATATTGCCCTTGCACTTCTATATCTTGCAAAGTTCCTAATTTCTTTGGAGAAAACTTTTCCAAATTATCTTCAAAGATAAAACGGCGTTTGCCGTTTTCAATACCTATCTCCACTGTGTTTCCAAGCCAAGTTAACTCCGTTATCCTTGGATCCCCAATCGGAGGATATCCCCTAATTTTTTTAGGTAGTTTTTTATCATCTGAATTCTTTCTATGCTGAACGGATTTTCCTATCGATTTATCTACTTCATTATAAATACGATTATATGTGTATGAATAAATGATACTGCCTAATACACCTATCAAGATAATAAATACTAATGAATTCAATATAGTCAATCGAATGCGTGTTTTCTGAAACATGCTTCCCTTTTTCATTGTTCTTTTAATATATATCCAATACCTCGAACAGTTTGAATATCTTTCTGATAACCGAATGGCTCTAATTTTTTACGTAAATGATGTACATACACTTCTACAATTGCTACTGTCGTATCTGAATCAAATCCCCAAACACGATCAAAAATTTGTTCACGCATTAAAATCTTTCCGCTATTTTGAACAAGGTACTCTAGAAGCTCATATTGTTTTAATGTTAACTTCGTACTTTGTCCATCTACTTGAACGTCTTTATCTTTTCCGAACAGTTCAATCCCTTTATAACGAATAGTCTGCTTTGTTGTTAAATTACCGCTTCGTCGTAATAAAGCACGAATTCTCGCTTTTAACTCTGGAGCCTGAAATGGCTTAACGATATAGTCATCCCCACCAAAGTCTAAGCCTTTCACGCGATCTTCTAAAGAGTCTCTCGCTGTCAAAAATAGGACTGGTGTTTCAATTTTTTCATCACGTATTTTTTGAATTACTTCAAAACCGTCCATTTCTGGCATCATCACATCAAGTAAAATGGCATCATATATATTTTGTAACGCTAGAAATAATCCATCTTCCCCATTCAATGCTGTATCTACTTCAAATTCATCGCGTAATATTTGGACAATAGACTCTAATAAAGAAGCATTATCTTCTACTACGAGTAAGCGCATATTCTCACCTTCCACCATATTGTTCAATTCTATTTATAATTATATTTTAACGTTTTTCTCAATATAAAATTTGAATGATTTATTATAAAAATTCTTTCTTAAATTTTTCTTAATAAAAAATTGAAAGAAATAAGACTCCCCTTATCTCTTTCAACTTTTTACTACGTACACCTTTTTACTCGGCAATTCTAAACAATTTAACTGGCCACCATATACAGCACCGCCATCAATCCCTATAATACGATTACTCCCAAAATACACGCCGCAATTCTCACTACCATGAAACGTTTTTGTTTCCGTATGACCAAATACAACAACCTTTTCACCACTATACCCACTATGAAACTCATTACGTATCCACATTAACGTATATGGTTCACATTCCGAAACTCGCTTCAATGGCTCAACACCGGCATGTACAAATATATACTCTTCTGTTTCAATGTAATGATCTAATTCTTGAATAAATTTTACATGTTCCTCTAAAACATGCGATTGTAAAATTGGTTTTTGGAAGGCTTCTTCATTAACCACAATATCTTCTTCTACAAAGCCATAGCTGTATAAAGTCTTATCTCCACCATTCCTTTTTACCCAATGGTTCCATGAACGTTCTTCATCAGTCGTTAACGCTTTAATCATCATATCTTCATGATTACCCTTTAGAACGAGGGCTCCCTCTTCTTTTAACGCTTTTACCTTTTCAATTACAGCACGCGCATTGGGACCACGATCTACATAATCCCCTAATAAAATCAATTGATCCTGTCTTGCATCATATTGAGCTTCTTCTAATAACTGTTCGAACTTTTCTATTTCTCCATGAATATCACTAATAACAAGAATTCTTTTCATATTATCCCCTTCTTTCTAAGCCACTCTCTTTCTAATTATAGTTCAAAACAACAGAAATTTCTGAATCCATATTCGAAATCACATTTATTACAAATAAAACGATTGTCCTTACAACAATGTAAGTCTCTTGTCATCCAATTCGATAGTTGCAAGTGCTATATTTCCTTATACTAAAAGTAAGAAATGAAACAAAAAACAAGGAGAGATGAGACATGAAAAAAGTGATGGAAGTTGTAGTAGCGGTGGCAGAGGTTTTCGTAAATGGCAAACAAGTTGCAATGGAGTTAAATAAATAATGAAAAGGACAAGATTCATTCTAGACCCTTTACTCATATAAAAGAGATAAGACTTCTTCATTTTTTTGATCCCTTATCTCCTTGTAAAAAAAGCCGTATCCTTTTTTGGGATACGGCTTTCTTATTGCCATGTTCATTTACACACTTTATTATTCCTAGTTGGTTATAAACAAGTAAAATCTCGGCTTAAATTGTTTTATCCTCCTTATTTACTATACCCTCTCTTCAAACAATTTTTTCAAAACAAAAATCCCATTCAAATACACATTACTGAATCCATCATACTAAATGACTTCTTCATTCTGTCTATCTAAATGAGATTATTTCGTACTTTTTATTTCTTTATCTTGTTATTCCACCGGTTGTGGTTGTGGCTGTACGACTTCATTCGCTCCAGCTAACCTCAACATATTTGCAATATCTTTAAAACCTCTTTTTTCAGCATATTGCAGTGGCGTAATATTTTCCTTATTGGCCATATTTACATCTGCCCCGTGGTCAATAAGCATTTGAATTACTTTCTTATGATTTTCACTACCATTTCCTAATACGATTGCTTCTACTACAGCTGTTCCACCACGATCATTTCTATAGTTCACATCAATATCTGTATGCTCTAATAACTCTTTTACGACCTCTACATGGCCACGTTCAGATGCAGAAATGAGTGCTGTTCCACCTGATTTAGTAGTTTCTTTCGTATTAACCCCTGCATTAATTAGTAGCTTTACAATGTCTGTATATCCTTCTCTACTTGCATAAAGAAATGGATTACTTTGTTTCTCATCTTTCCTTTCAATATTAGCACCTGCACCAATTAATGCTTTAACTGTCTCTACATGATTTTGATACGTTGCTGCAAGGATAGGAGTTTCTCCGTTGTCACCTTCTACGTTTATATTGGCTCCATCTTGAATCAGCTTCATAGCTGTTTCCGTGTCTCCAAGAGTCGCAGAAAGTAGCAACTGTTTGTCCATTAAATTTATACTTTTTTCTTCTTTAGGTTCTTCCTGTTCTTTATGCTTTTCTTTTTTCTTTTCGTTTTTCACATGAACCGGTTTCGATTCTGGCTCCTCTTGCTTATCGCAAGCCACTACCGTCATTAAAAGTCCTAATAACATACATAATAAAATTTTTTGTTTTCTCACAACTACAGCTCCTATGAAAGATAATGTTTTCTTAACCATTCCTCCATCACATACAATAACTCTTCTTGAGTACATTTATCCATAAGCCCTTTATATTCCTTCTTTAATCGGATTATCTTAAAACCTATACTATGTTTCTCAACCTATTGGAATGATGTGCCTGATGGCCTCATCATTAACATTATGAAGCAATTAGTTTAGCACGATTTTACCGCATTTGTATACATTTCTAAAAAGTACATAAATGATTGCTTTAGGTTACTATATTCCATTGTAACCGTTCTTCTAAAATTTTTACACCTTTTCTATATTTGCACCTGAGTAATACTAAAAAAGACAACTTATGTAGTTGTCTTTTTTAGTATTAATGATGACCACCGTGATTTCCCTTTTTCGGGTTCCCCATCATCTCTTTATTCATTTCCCATTTATGCTCTGCTAGCTCTTTATATGAAAGAACTTTCCCTTTATAGTTAGACACAAAGTTTTCTGCATCCTTTTTATTTTCAAATGAAATGACATTATAAGCCATCGGTGTCGTTATTGTTTTATCATATACGTAAGTCGCATCTTCTAACGAAATCCACTCTTTCGAATCATAATCTCGAACAAATTTTTCTTTCGTCTTTTCACCTGGATTAATCTCCATCCATTTATACATACAACCGATATCATCAAACTTTAACGCTTTTCCATTTTCTAAAATGACTTCTGTTGCAAATTGATTATCCATTACCCCAATTTGGCAAATATCACACTTATCATGTTTCTCATCAATTGCTACAGCCTCTGCTTGTTTCTTACCACATCCTACTATTGTAAAGACCAAGAATAAGCATATAGCAAGTGTCACATACTTTGTTCTCATTTTACTTCCTCCCTAACCGTATCTTCCACAAGGAGCATATCAAAAAGTTGTGTGAGATTTGTGAAAAAATAATGTACTTTTTGTAATATAAAGACCAAAAAAGATGTGTAGCCATTTCTACACATCTCTCATCATTCACAACCTGTAATTAATAAATCGTCTTCTAACTTAACTAATAATGTATCTGTATTAATTTGCTGACCAACAACTACATTTACTAACCTTATATTTCCACTAATACCGACCGCAACTTTTTCAAGCTCACCGTTATTTTTTCGGATCATCATTAAATTTTCCCACTCATATACGTAAGAAGATTCATTAACAAAAATCTCTTCTACTTTTCCTTCATAAGAACTATAAATCTCTTCAATTCTCGTTTTCATATAAAATCTACTCCCTATTTCACACTTCAATATTTTCATCTTATTCTACCATTCTTACGGAGAGCAGCTTACTTTTTAAAAATTCAAATTAACTACCGTGAACAAAATGACCAAAATAAAAATTATGCTTCTAATGATGTTATTTTTCAAATTATTTACCATTTGAATGAATGCTTTTATGATAAATAAAAAACACTTTTTCTGAATTTTCGTTACATTTTGAAAGCGCAATCATTCTTGAGGGGGAGATTACATGTTAGCACTACTTGGATTTGCGATGGTATTTGTCTTTATGTTTTTAATTATGACGAAACGTATGTCAGCACTAGTAGCATTAATATTAATTCCAATTACTTTCGCATTAATTGGCGGTTTTTATGCAAATATGGGACCTATGATGTTAGAAGGAATTCAAAAACTAGCACCTACTGGTATTATGCTTATGTTTGCTATTTTGTATTTTGGAATTATGATTGATAGCGGTTTATTCGATCCTGTCATTAGTAGGATTTTGAAATTTGTAAAAGGAGATCCTTTAAAAATTGTTGTTGGTACAGCGATTCTTACTATTATCGTTTCATTAGATGGGGATGGAACAACAACGTATATGATTACGGTTTCCGCAATGTACCCATTATATAAACGCCTTGGAATGAATCCACTTATATTAGCTGGGGTTGTTATGTTAGGAGCAGGAGTGACAAATCTTACACCGTGGGGCGGACCGACAGCTCGGGTTATGAGTGCTCTTGGACTAGACGCATCAGAGCTCTTTACACCACTTATACCAGGAATGATCGCTGGTGCAATTTGGGTCGTTTTCGTTGCTTACTATCTTGGCAAAAAAGAAAGAAAACGATTAGGAATTATGGATGTACAATACTTAAAACAAATGCAAACGATGGATGAGCAAGCTGCCACAGTAGAAGCTGCCGTTCATAAACGCCCTAAACTTCTATGGATTAACTTTTTATTAACTGTTACCTTACTTGTCTGTCTCATACTAGAAGTTATGCCGTTACCTGTTTTATTTACAATCGCTTTCGCCATTGCTGTTATGCTTAACTATCCGAACTTAGAACAACAGAAAGAACGTATTGCTTCTCACGCAGGAAACGTATTAGCCGTTGTTTCTCTCGTATTTGCCGCTGGAATTTTCACTGGTATTTTATCAGGAACAAAAATGGTAGATGCAATGGCTCAAAGTGTAGTCACTCTTATACCAGACGCTCTTGGACCACAATTACCGATTATTACAGCTCTTCTTAGTATGCCGTTCACATTTTTCATGTCCAATGATGCATTTTACTTCGGAGTATTACCTATTTTAACGAAAGCTGCCGCTGCTTACGGAATTAGTGCAGCTGAAATGGGACGTGCTTCATTACTCGGGCAACCTGTTCACTTATTAAGTCCTCTTGTCGCTTCCACTTATTTATTAGTCGGAATGGCCAAAGTTGATTTTGGTGAACATCAACGCTTTACGTTACTTTGGGCTGTTGGAACGACAATGGTGATGTTAATTACGGGAATTGTAATCGGAATTATTCCAATATAAGACGTAAAAAAACAGTAGAAGAAATGTAATTCTCTACTGTTTTTTTGTTATGAAGAAACAAGAAAATACCTTCTTTCTGGTCTCCCTACACTCCCATATATAAGCTCCGCATGAACTTTCTTTCCAGATATTAAATACTCTAAATAACGCCTCGCTGTTGATCGGCTTACCCCAACCATTGAGCTTAACACTTCTGCCGTAATACCTTCTTCATCAACTGCTAACATATGCTTTTTTATTTTTGCTAAAGTTAAAGGATCTATCCCTTTCGGGGCATATTCTATTTCATTTCCCTTTACGCCTCTTTGAGACCATAAATGTTCAATTTGTTCTATAGATAATTGATTAGTTTTTTTTAACTGCACAATCTTTTTTTGGTAACTTTCCAAACTCGCTTTAAATCGATCAAACATAAGTGGCTTTACGATATAATCTGTTACTCCGCCTCGTAGAGCGTGCCTCACTACATCTGTTTCCGATGCAGCTGTAATCATAATAATATCTGTATCATGCAAATTATTCCTAATATATGTGACAAGTTCGGTTCCTTGCATATCAGGTAAGTACACGTCTAATAAAACGAGTTGTGGCTTCACAAACTCTAGCCATTCTTTCGCTTGTTCTCCAGTCGTTGCTGTTCCAATTACTTTAAATCCCTCAATCTTTTCAGTAAAACGACGATGAATGTCCGCAATTCGAATATCATCTTCTACAATCAATACTTCAATCTCCTCACCCATTACAATTCGCCTCTCTCTTTTGGTAATGCAATAATAAATAATGCACCACCTAAATCCCCTTTTTCGATTGCAATACTTCCATTTAAATCTTCTACTAACTCTTTCACTTTTGCTAATCCATATCCTCGTTTCCCGCCTTCTTTCGTCGAGAAGCCTTTATAAAATATGCTAGTAATGACTTCATCATGAATCCCTTGTCCTGAATCTTCCACTTCAATTACTATCTCTTCTCCAATATCAGTTACAAACATCCTTACCTTCTTATCATTCTCTTCATTTCTTTCAATTGCTTCAAATGCATTCGTAATTAAATTTCCTAAAATAGAAACGACGTAATTACTCTCAATATGCGGGCTTAATTTATCTAAGCTACTTTCTCGATCTAGCATAAAATCAATCTTTAACTCTCGCGCTCTATTATAGAATCCAATTAAAATTCCACCTAACCATGGATTTTGAATTCGCTTCATAATAAATTGAACAAAATCTTGATATACCGCTGTTTCCTTATGAATAAGCTCTAAAGCATCTTCATATGATTCTAACTGGATAAGACCTGAAAGCGTATACAACAAATTGTTATATTCATGCGTTTGCGCTCGTAATGCCTCTGTATATTGCTTCGTCTGAGATAACTCTGCTGTTAACTGATCCATTTCAGATTTCAAACGTAAGCTCGATACGACGCCAGTTACTTTATTTTTCACTTTAATAGGTAGACGGTTCGCAATAACAGCCTGCCCTTTTATATTTAATTGACGATCAAACTGTTCTTCACCAGTTTGAAGTACATCTAGTATCGTTGAATTAGGAATTACATTTAAAATAAATTCTCCAATAATATTACGCTGTTCATCTAACGAAAGAATATCATAAGCCGCTTGATTGACTAAACTAATCATGCCATTGTGATCAATTACAATAATCCCTTCACGTACAGATTGAATCACTGTACTATGCTCTTCATATAAAGATGAAATTTCTTCTGGCTCCATCCCAAACATCATTCTTTTTATACTTCCGGCTAAATATATAGAACCAATTATCCCGATTAAAAGACCTATTACTGTAATCCAAAATACACGCTTTCCATATACTTCTACCGCTCCATGAATATCATCCATTGAAAATCCAACAGACACCACGCCTATAATTTCATTTTCCTGATTACGGATTGGAACTTTGCCGCGTAATGAAGGACCTAATGATCCAGTTGCTTTCGAAATATAAGATTTTCCTTCTACTAGAACTCCTTTATTATCTCCACCAACCATTGCTTCTCCTATTTTATCTCGCTTAGGATGTGCATATCGAATCCCCTCTTTGTTTCCAACTACAATAAAATCAGCATCTGTATCAATTCGAATTTTTTCTGCAATTGGCTGAATGATAGAAGCTGGGTTTTCTTTTTGAAAAGCTTCCGTTATTTCAGGTATAGCAGCAACTGTTTTCGCAACATGCAAAGCCCGTTTCCCAATTTGCTCTTCTACCGTTTCAGACAATATGTAATAAAATAAATAACTTGTTAATAGAAGTACGACTAGAATAAGTGTACTAATTGTTATTGTGATTCTCGGTTGTAGTTTTAACTTTTTAAATTTCAAAACCATTCCCCTAACATAATTAAAGATAGAATTTAATGAATTTACAGTCTTTTGCGATTACAACTAATCATAACACGGTTACTCTATATTTCTTTATTTTTATCTTCACAAAAAAAGAAACGAAGTACAATTACTACCTCGTTTCTTAACATTTTTTATTACACTTTAAATTTCCCAATCATCTCTTGTAATTCTTCTGCCATTTGCGATAAATGAACTGCTGCTGCATTGATTTCATCTACCGAAGCTAATTGTTCTTCTGAAGAACCAGCAATATTTTGAACGCTTGCTGCATTTTCTTCAATTGTAGCTGCAATTTCATTAATAGATGCACTAACTTGTTTTGCATCTACTGTCATTTGTTCCGCTACTTCTACCATACTATCAATTTGTACAACTGTATCATCTGTAGACTTCAATATTTCAGCGAAGCTTTGCTTCGTTTCATTTGCAACTACAAGTCCTGATTGTACTTCTGTTCCAACTTGCTTCATAGAGCTTACTGTTTCTTTTATGTCAAATTGTATCTCTTTTACTAGTTTTCCAATTTCCGTAGAAGACTGTCCTGATTGTTCTGCTAACTTTCGCACTTCATCTGCTACAATTGCAAATCCTCTTCCTTGTTCTCCAGCTCTCGCAGCCTCAATTGCAGCATTTAATGCTAATAAATTTGTCTGCTCTGCAATATGTTGAATTACCTCAAGGATTGCTCCAATTTGTTTCGACTTATCATCTAGCAAAACAATAACTTTATCTGATTGTGAAACAGACTCATGGATTAATTGCATTTGATTCACCGTTTGTTCAACTAACTTCCCACCATCTTCAGCCTTTTTCTTCGTATACATAGATGCTGTGGATACTAATGAAGAACTGTCTGCCACACGTTGAATTCCTTCTGTAACTTCTTCTAATAATGTTGCGCCTTCTTCGACTTCTTTCGTTTGTATTTTCGCTCCACTCGACACTTGCTCTATCGCTTGTGTAATTTGTTCCGTTGCTTCACTCGTCTGCTTCATACTAGCTGTTAATTCTTCTGAAGATGCCGCTACATGACCTGCTGAAGTATTTATATTGGAAATGACATTCTGTAATGATGCTGCCATCTCGTTAAAGCTTTCTCCTAACTGTCCAATTTCATCTTTAGAATGAACTGTAATGGATTCTGTTAAATCGCCTTCACTAATCTTTTTCGACGATATAACAAGTTGTTTTAACGGATTAATAATAGAAGCAATTATGAAGTAAATTAAAATCCCGCCAATTATTAATGAAATACCAATAACAGTTATCGTTTTATAGAAAATAGGTTCAGCAGCTTCAATAATTTCTTTTGCAGGCATAATTCCTGCTATTTTCCATCCAGTTATCTTATTTGTTTTAAAAGTGATATGACGATCTTCACCATCTAATCTGAAATTAAAATCACCTGTTTCTTGTTTGTACAACTCTTTTTCAAGTTTCTCTTCTACCTTATCACCTGGCTTCATCGTTGGATGTGCTACCACATTTTTATCTTGATCAAAAATTGCTACATATCCACTTTTACCGATATTAACCATCTTTGAAGTGTTTACGATATCATTAATAATTAAATCAATACCAAGAACACCGCTCTTATCCTCATTTTGTTTTGCTATTGTAATAACAATATTTCCTGTCGTTTTTGATTTATATGGAGCTGTAATAATTACTTCTCCACTTTTTTTCACTGCCTCTTTATACCAATCTCTTTCTGTAGGATTATATCCTTCTGGCATTTGAATAGACGGTGATTGAATAAACTGCCCATTGCTGGATCCAGTATAGATGGCTTCCAGTTCTGGATGTAACTTATTATATTCTTCTAGTTTATTTTGGATATTTTGTATTTGATCCGTTTGGTAACTTGATTGTGTAAATAGTTTCGTAAAATAAACTGCATCTACTTTTTTACTATCCAATTCTTTATTAATTACATTATCCAAAATTTTTATATTGTCTTTCGCCGATTGTGAAATCGTCTCATTAAAGTTTGTCTTTGCTTGCTGATAAGACGTCCAACCAATTACAATACTTGGAAGAATCAAAATGATAACAAATGACACAAGTAACTTTGCTTTTAAACTACTACTCCTTAATTTCCCTTGAAACATATTTCTCCCCCTCCATACCGTTTTAAATGTAATTGTTTTACATTTAATTTCTTTATATAAATCATACGATTCAAATGTATCAACTCTTTCTCTATTGAAGAGTTGATACATACCTTTTTCATTCTATATAAATTAAATAATTAAAACAATATATAAAAATGTATATTATTCGAAATATTATAATTCACAGAAGAACCTCTAGTATCTCACTTACTAGAGGTTCCTACCGCTTTACTATTCTTTATCTTTTTCTACTTCTTTTTTCGCATCTTCTACTACAGATACAACAGGTTTATCGTTTGATAATTGTTGTACTGCTCCTTTTCCAGCAAATCCTTCTAATAACTCTTTTAAATCAATGCCAGAAGAAGCTTTTAATGTTTCTTGCATCGTTGCCATTAAATCAGTCGCATAACCTGCAACTTTTCCGGCACCGCTATTTTTACCACCGCCACCTGTATCGACAACTGTAATTTTATCAATGTTGCTAAGTGGGCTTGCAACTTCCTTCGCATAACTTGGAAGCATGTTAAGAACCATATCCATAATCGCCGCTTGGCCATATAACTCAAATGCCTCTGCAATTTTTTGTTTTGCTTCCGCTTCTGCTAAACCTTTTAATCTGATAACATCTGCTTCCGCTGTACCTTGTGCTTTTTGTACTTCTGCTTTTGCTTGACCTTGCGCTTTTTCGATTTCCGCCTTCGCTAAACCTTCTACACGAACTTCTTCTGCACGTGCTCTTGCTTCCGCTTCAATTTTATATTGATCTGCATCTGCTTTTTTCATTTGTTTTACTTTTTCCGCTTCTGCTGATTGTTCAACAGCATAGCGATCTGCATCTGCCTTTTTCTTTACTTCGGCATCATATTGCTTTTCACGACGCGCAATCTCTTTTTCTTCTAATTCAATTTGCTTTTCACGCTCAATGATTTTAACTCGCATTTGCTCTTCTGTAACACCTTGTTGCGCTTTTGCTTGTTGTAATTCATAGGAAAGATCTGCATCTGCGCGAGCTTGTTCTTGGTCTCTCTTATAAGATTGTACTTTTAACTCTTTATGTTTTTCAGCTTCAGCGATTTGTGCATCACGTTGATACTCAGCTTCTTTCGCTTCTTTCTCAGCACGAGCTTTTTCAATTCGCGCCTCTTTTTCACGCTCTGCATTTGCAACTGTTGCATCACGCTTAACCATCGCAATTTGTGGCTGACCAAGTGCATCTAAGTAACCGTTCTTATCCATGATTTCTTTAATTGTAAAGGAAACGATGCGAAGTCCCATCTTCTTTAAATCTGTAGAAGCTACTTCATGTACCTTTTGAGCAAATTGCTCTCTATTACTATAGGCATCTTCTACTGTCATAGAAGATAAAATAGCACGTAGATGCCCTTCTAAAACTTCTTTTGCTTCTATTTTCAACTCTTCTGTTTCTTTTCCTAAATATTGTTCAGCTGCTGTAGAAACTTCTTCAATGGTAGACCCTACTTTAATAATAGAAACACCATTTACTGTAATCGGTACACCTTGTTTCGTATACGTATCACGTGTTCCCACTTCTAATTTGTAGTTTAATAGACTTAAAGGCTCTGCTCTTTGCATAATCGGAACTACGAAAGTACCGCCGCCACGAATAATCTTAATCTTCTTTCCATCATCAGTGGTAACTACATTTTTCCCGCCACCAAGCCAGTTTCCAGTAACAATTAATGCTTCATCTGGTCCAACTGTTCGATACTTTGTAATGAATACTAAAATGAGTAGAATTAAAATTGCGAGTAATACTCCACCGATAATTAATGGAATCGTCATGTAAATTCCCCCTTATAATTTTGGTTTCTTTAAAGAATAAGCAATGTTCTGTACAAGCAGAACACCATCTTGGACTCCCTCGATAATAACTTCAGTTCCTTGTGAAATATCTTTCTTTCCAACTGTTTTAGCTAGGATTGCATTGTTTCCAAATTGGGAGGAAATTAATACTTCACCAAACCCTTCTGTAGGAATAGTCGTAATGACCTCTCCCTTACAACCAATAAATTCATCCATACGCTGCACAGTGTTTTGTTCTGCTTCTGCAATCGGCTTTAAAATTAATATTTTCATTATGAAAACACCAATAAAGGATATAGCAAATGCAGACCCGAAAATAAGAATGCTATTAAAGGAAAATAAATATTCTCCTATATAACTAAGTCCACATAACATGGCGAAAAAACTAAGTAATAAAGTAACAACGGATACAGATCCGCCTCCAAAACTAAATATGGATTCAAATATATCTCCAAAAAAGATATAAATAACAGTGAGTATAGTAGCAATAATAAATCCGTATAAATAAATTGTTTCAAGTGGATAACCAAACAAAGCCATTTCTTATCCCCCTCTCTTAAACAATCCCTTTTTTATTATGTGTATGCCCACCTCTTTCAAAGATTATAGTTCTTAATTTTCAGTTATTTACCCTTTAAAGAAAAGCCTGTAAGACAGGCCCCTAAAAAAGAACAGGAGAAACCTATTGTGACAGGCTCCTCCTAGTAAATAACCGATATATTATATATCTATATAATATACTATTTTCCACAAAAAGTAAAGTTAAACATACATTGGAAAAGCACTTATTTTACTGATAATTCGTACGTTCCATCGCCATTATCATATTTATATACATACAAATAATACTTACCTGGTTTTGCATTAAATTTTGCCTCTATATGATTTCCATTAGCTTGACCGTAAGCGGCATAATTTTGCATATCTGATTCATGATGAAGCACCCATGTCATCCCGATTCCATACTCATTTAAAACGGAAATATCGATATTTTTCGTTGATGCTACATTAAATGTATAAACATCGGTGTGATCTCCGCCGATAAGGCTACCTTTTATAGTAGTGTTTAGCCCGATACGATTTGCTTCCTCTGGACGATTATTTGGTTCTAATTCTGTTAAACTTCCATCTTTAATCGTAACAGTGGTTTCGTTTCTGCTCTCTTTACCTTTATCATCTTTTACTCTTAACGCTACTTTATAAATTCCTTCTCTTTCATATGCATGTATTGGATTAACTTCTGCACTTGTGCTGCCATCTCCAAATTCCCATAAATAAGAAACAATTTTTCCATCTTCATCATTTGAGCCATCACTTTTAAATTGAATTCCTTCTTTTACAAGCCCATTATAAGGTCCATTTATATTAACCGTTGGAGCTTTATTTTCTCCATCATCTTTTGCGATACCGTGGAAGACTACATCATATTCAAATTCATTTGAACTATTCACACGATAATTGACGAAGTATGCTGTAACAGTTTTGTAGCCACTCCATTCTTTTTGCGCCAGTTGTTCTAGTGCTTCATTTACTCGTTTACTCATTTCGTTCCAATCTTCAGATTCACCTTTTGTTACACTACCTGTAAATGTGCCTTCTAGTGTAAATGTATTAAAGAATTGGGAGCTATGTTTTGTCATTTTTGCCTCTTTCATTGGCAACGTATCACTAATTTCTTTCTCTACTGCTGTTAACGATTTTGGTGCATGTTCAGCTAAATAATCATCTGCTACTTCCGGTACATTATATTTATCTTGATTATCAATTAGCTGTTGCATATACTCTTGATACTCTTTATTTAGTTTAGAATCTTTACTTAAATTCTCACGATAGGCATCATAATTTTTCACGTCATTTGCACGAATTAAATCTTGAATTTTATCAAATGTTTCAAATTGATGTGTATATAAATAAGATTGCAATGCGAACGAGTAATTATAGAAATCCCAAGAACCATATTTAGCAAATAATGTGCGCTCTGCTGTATAACGGCTTGCAGGATCAGATGATAATCCACTAATGATGCTCTTTCTCGGTACTACATTATTTGTACGAGTAGATCCTGCGAAAAATTCTGCATTTCCTTCTTGGAACCAAGTTAATCTCTCATTTTGATACATATCTCCTCTTCCAAATAAACCTGGCACTTCAAATCTCCCTTGAAGATAATGAGTAAACTCATGACGGAATAACTCTTCTAAACTATAAATACTTTGTTCTGGCGTACGCTCATATGTAAAGAATGTACCTGTTTCTTCTATATAAATGCCACCGTTGTTTGTTTCATATCCATACAGTTGTCTGTTTAACTGATATTCGTCTGGAGTATTATAGATTACTATCGTTAATACGTCGTCTGCATTACCTGGCTCTAATGCTTTGTCATTCCCAATTACACGATGATACTGTGCTTTTACTTCCTTTGCAGCCCAGTATAGTCTCTTAATTTTTTCTTCTGATACTTTATCTCCTGTTTTAAATACGATAGATCCATCGTCGAATGTATACGTTTTTGGTAAGTACTGTTCTTTTCCTTCTTTACGTATCGTCTCTAAATCTACAGTATTACCGCTATAATCTTTTCCGTTATAATTTGTTGTAATTTGTTCTACTGCAACAAAATACGGCTCACTTAAACGCGGATACATATGCATTGCTTGTGTAACAACCTCTAAACCTTTATTTGGATTACTATGAAACTTCCCTAAACGACTAGCAAAATAAATTCCATTATTAACGAGCCACTTATTTTCTGGTGTTACTTCATTTAAAAGAGCAATACGATTTATTTCATTAATAAATCCATCTATTTTCCCGTACCACATTGTATCTTTTGCTTCTTTACGAGTTTCAAATAAATAAGATTGCATATCATAATCAATACCTTGCATCATATCGTATACAGCTTGTCCTTTCATACGATCGTCTACATACGTATGAAGATTATCATTGTATTGTTTTAAAATATTCGATGCGTATTGAACCGTTTCCACATCACTTGAAGCATTACTAATTAATTTACCGTATGCAGATACGACTGCATCTTGCTCATATGTACCAAGCTTAAAGTTTGGATTGGCTGCAATTGCTTTTAAAGCAGGTAAACATTTATCCTGGAAGCTTCTCTCATTTAAATCACTTAATTCATTATTGTAAAATGCGAGATAAAAAGCTGAACGTAACACTTCTGTAAACGTTTGAATTCCTTTTGAATCATCTTTCGTAAACGTACTACCTCGGTGAGCTAATTCATCTATAACTGCTTGCATTTTCCCTTTGTCTTTATAAAAAGCCTTTGCATCTTCATTGAACTGGAATAAGTCTGTAATTTGATTCCATTTAATACTTCCTAGCGTTTCAACCAATTCTTGATTATTCATTTTGTTTAAATCAACCATTGAATAGCTTTCTTTAATTTGCTTTACTTCTGAGCTCTTCATAATAGATGCTGGTCGCTGTGAAAAGTCTCCTACTTTTAAACGTTCTTGAAACGATAATGTTTCCTCTGCTTTAGAAACATGTCCAATCTCATCTACTGGTTTTTCAATCCCAACTGGTTTCGAATGCAATACATTGTATGGCACCTTTTCTTCTGCTGATACATTCGTTTGAATTGCTCCTAACGATAGCGCCATTGTACTAATACTAAGCATCACTTTATTAATCTTTGATTTCTTGTTCATATCATTGCCCCCTATTTATATATTCCCTTGAAGAATTTAACATAAAATCTAGATACAACAATATAAAATGCAATATTTCATATTATTTCTTCCTATATTTTGTACATATCGTGAACAGACTTACCTTTATCTAACCTCCAATAATTATGAATCCATAGCGATTAAACTGTCCTTTTACACAAGATAAAAATCGAATTTTTTGACAATTAATCTTTTAATTGTTATAGTTAATATAATTGTTAACTTTATTAAACAAAGGTGGGATTCTATGATAAAAAAAGAAAACAGTGTATTTTATATCTCCATCTTGCTAACAACATTATTCATTATATGGGGAATTACCCCGGCAAGTTGGATACAAGGCTATGATTTGCAAAGTGTTACATCTTCCTTAAACTCATTTATCCTCAATAAATTTGGATGGTTTTACTCTCTACTTATGACCGCAATGATTATTTTAGCCACTTATTTAGCATTTTCTAAGTACGGTTCTATTCGTCTTGGTAAAGATGGAGAAAAACCACAGTATAGTTATCCATCTTGGCTATCCATGTTGTTTGGAGCAGGAATGGGAATTGGATTGCTCTTTTATGGAATCACTGAACCGATTGCACATTTTACAGATCCATTAACAGGAAAAGCAGGTACAGAGGAAAGCGCCAAACTCGCTATGCAATATTCATTTTTCCACTGGGGACTCTTTCCGTGGTCACTATACGCGATGGTTGCTTTAACAATTGCATATTTCACATTCCGTAAACAAAAAGGTAGCACAATTGGGGCTACAGTTACTCCATTATTTAATCGATCGAAAAATTCTCCTATCGGAAAAACAGTCGATATTTTGGCTGTTTTAGCCACAGTATTCGGTATTGTGCCATCTGTTGGGATTGGTGCTCAACAAATCGCCGGAGGATTAAGCTATTTATTCCCTTCTATTCATAACACTGTACTTACACAGCTTGTACTTATCGCCATCTTCGCTGTTTTATATTTAACAAGTGCACAAACAGGCTTAGATCGTGGGATTAAATATTTGAGTAACTTAAATTTCTCTCTTGCAGGTATTTTACTCGTCTCCTTTTTACTTTTAGGACCGACTGTATTTATTATGAAATATTTCACATCTACACTAGGTTCTTATATCGGAGCTTTACCTAGTATGGGATTAAATTTAGGAGCATTTAATGAAAAATCTTCTTCTTGGATTGAAAACTGGACTATTTTCTATTGGGGATGGTGGATATCTTGGTCTCCATTCGTCGGTACATTCATCGCTCGTATTTCTAAAGGGCGTACAATAAAAGAATTTATTATTGGAGTTGTATTAGTCCCAACTCTTATCTGTACATTTTGGTTTGCAGTATTTGGCGGTACCGCTATCCATATGGAAATGTTCCAATCGCTTGGTATAGCTGATGAAATCGCAAAAAATGGTACAGAGATTGGATTATTTGCTGTTATTTCACACCTACCGTTCTCTACATTTTTAACAATTATCGGGTTAATTTTAGTAGCCACATTTTTCGTTACTTCTGCTGACTCGGCAACATTTGTTGTTTCAATGCAAACGAGTAACGGAAGCTTATCACCGAAAAATAGTTTAAAACTTATATGGGGATTAACAATCGCGATAATTGCTGCTATTTTATTACAAGCTGGAGGATTAAATGCACTGCAAATAGCAGCTATAATTGCCGCGCTACCATTTTCTATCGTAGTTGTTCTTATGGTCATTTCGCTCTTTAAGGAGCTTCGAAAAGAAGATGTTAATTTACAAGCAAAAGAAGTTCCGCAAAAAATAAAGAAGGTTATGTAACGATTAGCACCTCTCCTAAAGAAGAATTCGGTCCTCCGATTAGTCCTGAATCCATTATTACTGAGGGCTGCAAAATAAATTAAATAAAACCCATTCGTATGAAATATAATTTTCATACGAATGGGTTTTACTCTATTATATAGTGTTGTAAACATGCTTTCTTCTTAACACCTTATATAACTGTTTTACATTATAATAAGATTAAGCGTTTTTATTTCTTAAATAATCTCTTTCTAAATACAAACATACTCAGTGCTGAAAGAACTAATGCTAAGCCACCAAATAAAGATACATTATTTTCTTGACCACCTGTTGCTCCTAGCGATTTCTTACTTTCTTCTTGCTTAGTAACTGCTGGTTTATTTTCTTTCACACTTTGATTCGCTACTACTTTTTCTGCCACAACTTGATTATCCACGTTTTTTTCTTGAACTACTGCGGATTGATTTACTGCGTCTTTTGAACCTTCAATTTCTTTTCCTGTTTCTTTTACCGGCTCTTTTTCTTCTTCTTTCGATTCTTCAACTTCTTTTGACGGTTCCTTTACTTCTTCTTTCGATTCTTCAACTTCTTTTGTTGGCTCTTTTTCTTCTTCTTTCGATTCTTCAATTTCTTTTGTTGGTTCTTTCACTTCTTCTTTTGTTGGTTCTTTCACTTCTTCTTTTGGTTCTTTCACTTCTTCTTTTGGTTCTTCAACTTCTTTTGCTGGTTCTTTTTCTTCTTCTTTTGATTCTTCAGCTTCTTTTGCTGGTTCTTTTGGCTCTTCTTTTGATTCTTCAACTTCTTTTGCTGGTTCTTTTTCTTCTTCTTTTTCAACTATATTCTGGATTACTGTTCCGTTAAAACTTATACTAATTTCATCCGAATCTAAATCAAATTTATACACCTTTTCACCTGGAGTACTCCATTTTATTACTCGGTTATTAAATGTTCCACCCTCACTTGTCAGTTTAATATTCTCAATAATTTCTCCTTCTAAATCATATACAGGAACTTGAATTTCTTCATTTACTTTTGCTTCATCTAAAAAGATTTTCTGTCTGCCGGCATCAATTGAAAACCATTGGCCTAATTGTATTAACGGCCTTACATCACGAATCTCATTTCCAGCTAATTTTAAACTGAGTAGGTCTAACATTGGGCTAAGAACTGAAACATCTTTAATTTGATTATCAGCAAGATTTAACCACTGTAAACTTTTTAATGAAGATAGTGGTGTTATATCTTCAATCTGATTATGAGATACATTCACATCGTTCAACTTTTCTAAGTTTGAGATAAATTCAATATTCTTCAAACCTACTCCTTCTAAAGTAAGTTTTTCTAAGTTCATCATATATTCTAAACCTGTTATATCTTTTATATTTTCCCCTTTTTCTTTAAGTATCTCTAATTTTTTAATCTGCAATAAATCTTCTTTTGTGATAGGAGCGTTTAAATTCTCTCTACCTAAATTCTCTTTATTAATATGTTGTTGTAAAGTTTTATCAAGAATTATATTTTCCTTTTGTTCATCATTTCCTTTTATTTCATCTAACCTTTCAACAACATTTTGAATTACTGTTCCATTAAACTTAATACGATTCTCTTCTGGTTTTATATCCAACAGAAATTCGTATGTTTTTTCACCAGTAGTACTCCATTTAACAGAACCATTATTAACTACTCCATCTCCATTCTTTAATTGAACAGTATCGAGTGGCTCTCCTTGTAAATTATAGATAGGTATTTTAACTTCCTTATCTTTTTCTACATCATCTAAAAAGATTTTTTGTCTTTGAATATCAATGTACATTCTTTTCCCTAACTCTTGAACCGGTCTAACATCACGAATTTCATTTGACCCTAGCTTTAAATCGTATAAACCTGTTAAGTGGCTAAGTGGCGTTATGTCTGAGATATAGTTTTCTTCTAAATTAAGTGATTGTACGGTAGACAATCTTGATACAGGTTCGATGTTTTCTAATTCATTTTTAGAAAGATCTAACTCTACTAACTTTTTCATTGGTGTAATATGTTCAATATTAGTCAGTCCATTGTTGCTTAAAGATAAACTCTTCACATTCTTCAATTGCTCAATCCCAGCAAGATTAGCATTACTAATTTGATTATTTGCTACAGTCAAAGTCTTTAAAGTTGTTACTGTAAATAATGGTTTAATATCTTTTATATAATTACTATTTAAATCTAGCATTTTGATCTTCTTCATTTGACTCAATGGGCTTAAATCCGAGATTTTATTGTTTCTCAAGCTTAAACTTTCGATATGTTCTAACTCAGCCAAAGGTCCAATATCTTTAAGTTCACCATAAGTTATACTTAATGATTTCAATTGTCTCAAACTCGAGATAAATTGTATATTTTCTAACTTAACTTCTTCCAATGTTAAGGTTTCTAAGTTCGTCATATATTCTAAACCAGTTACGTCTTGTATTCCTTTACTTTTCGCTTCAACGACTATTAAAGATTTAACTTTTAATAAATCTTCCTTAGTTATTGGCGTATTTAGATTCTCTCTATTTAAATTATACTTATTAATATGCCTTTGTAATTGCTTATCTAATATTACATTTCCGTCTTCATCCTGTTGATCCTCTTTATTTTCCTTTTGCTTTTCTGGAACATTATTTTCTAAATTTAAAGCATTTACTTCAAACTGCACTTGATATTTATTATCATAGGCCATTGTCGGAATATAAATATGCATTTGCATATTATATCTTTTTCCTAATTCTCCTACTTCAAACTGAATCACTTTCGTTCCGTTTTTCTTTTTATCTTCTGATATTACTTTTACATCATGAAACACACCAGGAGTATGAATATCTTCTGTTTTCAAGTATTTGAAGAAATCACTATCACTTAACGTTGCCGTTACCATTTTCTTTCCATTCTCAATCGTTAACTTAGGATCCTTTATATAAACAGCTGCCATAGACTCCTCATTCGTTTTATCTTTATATGCTTTCATAACAGCATCATATGTACCATCTTCTAAAGCATAGCCCTTTTTATTAGCCTCAATTGCTACTGCCGCTAAAGCAGGCGTTGAATACGTGGCAAATGGAAGTGATAACGCCGCAGCGATAATCATCGCATTTATATGTTTTCTTTTATTTTTTTTCAACTTTACATCTCCTCCAAAATATATAAATCTAAATGTAATCATATCTCGAATAAATGATAATGATTTTCATTATCAATGTCAACTAAAAAAATAAAAAGTTAACAAAAAAATAACCCCTTTTTAAGGGGGTTATGCCATTTTTTCTCCGGTTTCTTCTTTAAAAAAGCTCTTCATCGCATGGAATACGTCTGCTTTTTGCTTTAAAATATAATATCTAAAATTCTCATCTTTAATATTTTTATAGGCTGACATGAGGGTACTATGGCGGTTGTACTGGTTCACTTCCCCATATCCAAACATATTACACTTCTTCATTAACTCTTCGACAAGCTTTACACATCTAGCATTATCTGATGTTAAATTATCACCGTCTGAAAAATGGAATGGATAAATATTATAGCGGTCTGGTGAGTATTTATTATCAATTAGCTCGAGTGCTTTTTTATATACAGAAGAACATATCGTTCCGCCACTTTCTCCTTTTGAGAAAAACTCTTCCTCTGGAACTACTTTTGCCTCCGTATGATGGGCAATAAACTCAATATCTACTGTTTCATACTTCGTTCGTAGAAATCGCGTCATCCAGAAAAAGAAGCTACGTGCCATATATTTCTCCCATATTCCCATCGATCCACTCGTATCCATCATCGCTAATACAACAGCTTTTGAATCTGGCTTTAATACTTCATTCCAAGTACGGAACTTTAAATCTTCTTGGTGAATCGGATGAAAAGAGGCTTTACCACGCATCGCATTTCGTTTATATGCGGATATCATCGTTCGTTTCTTATCGATATTTCCCCATAATCCAGTCTTTCTAATGTCAT
The DNA here is from genome assembly GCF_016483705.1 of Bacillus cereus group sp. N6. Classification (NCBI taxonomy): domain Bacteria; kingdom Bacillati; phylum Bacillota; class Bacilli; order Caryophanales; family Bacillaceae; genus Bacillus; species Bacillus cereus group sp. N6. The sequence goes on along the minus strand of NZ_JAEHBI010000034.1, from coordinate 12,926 downwards.
TAAATTCAACATGTTCAATCCGGTTTTCATCTATTTCTTTTCTCTTTAAATTAGGCAGCTCTAACTCTTTGAAAAATGCTTGCTCTAATTCTAAAATAGAGACTTCAGCTTCATAATAATCTTCTCCAGCCGCGTCCCCTGCTCCTTGCCCTTTTCCTGGTCCTTTTTGCTTTTGACCACCTGATCCATCTCTCGCAACGACATCACCAACTTTGCTGTCACCATTTCCTTGCCCAACGTGTTTGTTTTTATCATAATTGTACCTAATCTTATATTCATCTAAAGAACGAATCGGTATTTTTACAACATCCTTACCATTAGACATAACTATGCTTTCTTCTGTTACAAGATCGGGTAAATTATTCTTAATTGCCTCTTGTACTTTTTCTTGATGGCGTTGTTGGTCGTCATATCCTTTGCGATGGAGGGACCAGTTTTCCTGTGAAATCGTATAATTTGGTTGGTTTTCTTCACCCATTTCTTTCCCTCCTTACTGTAATTGTCTTCCCTTATGAACAGTAAGCTAGAAATTTTGTTTTATACTGTGCAAGCTAGAATGAAAGATAACTGCCCATCGAAATTCATCCCATAAACATATATAACGTTTTTCATATAATACTCCGAGCATCCTAAACAAAATTTTGCCACTCACATACTAGAAAGAAATATTCAGCCGTTGATAAGAAAGAAACACAATGCATAGTTGCACACATTTACACTTTGCAACATATTGTATTGTGTTGGCTTTTTTCGTATGAATGGTTGGTTACTCTATCATATGCATATTGTAAAAATAATTGACAATAAATTCATGAAATTGTATCTTAATTTATTACATTTGGACAAGGTATGACACTTTACACATATAAATGGATAATAAAACGCTGTCCCGCAAAATACAAGAGACAGCGTTTTGTTATCAAACTATCGGTTTAGCAGACTACCTACATAGCGTAATAATTCATTCGCAGATGAAGAATTATAGCCGTGCTCATCAATTAAGCGTGCAACAACATCATTGATTTTCTTAAGCTGATTTTCGTCTGGCGTTTTCGTTGATGTTGTAATTTTCACTATATCTTTTAAATCAGCAAATAGTTTTTTCTGAATCGCTTCGCGAAGACGCTCATGTGAATTATAATCAAAGCGTTTTCCTTTACGCGCATAAGCAGAAATGCGAATTAAAATTTCTTCACGGAATGCTTTCTTAGCATTTTCTGAAATTCCAATTTGCTCCTCAATTGAGCGCATTAGCTTTTCATCTGGACTCATTTCTTCACCTGTTAATGGATCACGTAATTTCGATTTATTGCAATATGCTTCAACGTTATCTAAGTAATTATCCATAAGTGTCTTCGCTGATTCTTCATATGAATACACGAATGCTTTTTGTACTTCTTTCTTCGCAATTTCATCATATTCTTTTCTCGCTAATGAGATGAAATTCATATAACGCTCTCGATCTTCATTACTAATTGACGGATGCTGATCCAACCCGTCTTTGAGCGATCTAAGTACATCTAATGCGTTAATAGATGGTACCTCTTTTCGAATAATTGTAGAAGAAATTCGGTTAATAACATAACGAGGGTCAATACCTCTCATACCTTCATCTTGATATTCACGTTGCAGCTCCTCTACATCAATCGCATTATAGCCTTCTACCGTTTCTCCATCATATAAACGCATCTTTTTAATTAAATCAATATCTGGACGCTTCGGATCTTTTAAACGAGTTAAAATCGTAAACATTGCTGCAACGCGAAGTGTGTGCGGTGCAATATGCACATTGGATACATCACTTTCACGAATCATTTTTTCATAAATATGTTCTTCTTCACTCACTCGTAAATTGTATGGAACTGGCATTACAATAATTCTTGAGTGCAATGCTTCATTTTTCTTGTTTGCTATGAAGGAACGATACTCCGTTTCATTCGTATGCGCTACAATTAATTCATCTGCTGAAATAAGCGCAAATCTTCCCGCTTTGAAATTCCCTTCTTGCGTAAGCGATAATAAATGCCATAAAAACTTCTCGTCGCATTTTAACATCTCTTGGAATTCCATCATCCCACGGTTTGCCTTATTCAATTCTCCATCGAAGCGATACGCTCGTGGATCTGATTCTGAACCATATTCTGCGATTGTTGAAAAGTCCAGACTACCTGTTAAATCGGCGATATCTTGTGATTTAGGATCAGACGGGCTAAATGTACCAATCCCTGTACGGCGATCTTCCGAGAAGAAAATACGCTCTACAACTACATCCTCAATTCTTGAACCATATTCTTGCTCTAGACGCATTACGTTTAATGGCGATAAATTCCCTTCAATTCTAACTCCATACTCACCAAAGAAATCATCCCGTAAATGATGCGGAATTAAATGCAGTGGATCTTCATGCATTGGGCAGCCTTTAATTGCAAAAATTGCGCCTCGATCTGTTCGTGAATATGTTTCTAATCCTCGTTTCAGCATCGTAACTAATGTTGATTTCCCGCCACTAACAGGACCCATTAATAATAAAATACGTTTTCTAACATCTAATCGTTTTGCAGATGGATGAAAATATTCCTCCACAAGACGTTCTAAAGCATCCTCTAATCCAAATAGCTGATTACTAAAGAAGTTATACTTTCTTCTACCATCTACTTCTTCGATTCCAGCATCTTTTATCATATTGTAAATGCGAGAGTGTGCTGTTTGAGCCACCCATGGTCTTTCCTTCACAAGCTCTAAATACTCCGCAAACGTACCTTCCCATTGTAACCGTTCTTCTGCTGCTCGATGCTGTTCAATCTTTTTTAGAATATCCATTATAGCTCCTCCCCCATCTCCTTGTTCAATCGGATTATTATAAAAGGTATGCTAGGATGTCCTTAAACATTCTTTAAATCAAAATGAAATATACAGTAGTGCTATAAAATTCTCTCCAAAATTCAAAGAAAATTCTGTATAATATAGGTATTAAAGTTTTTACACCTCTATTCATTTTAAATAAATTCTTTTCTTCCAAGAACCTTACATACATTTTGATTCATATTTAAGATTCGTAAACTGAAAAATAGGAGGGATATTAGTATGAAATTATTATTAATTTTAGGTGTATCACTCACATTTCTTACAGCTATTTTCACATCTGGTTACAATGATAAACCCGGTACACAAAAAAAGTGATGTGCTTCTTAGCACATCACTTTTTTTATCAATCATTTATAATACACATTTTCCACATCATATTTTGATAAAGGTCGGCTATAATAATAACCTTGCACAAACTTCACATTCTTTTCCTTCAAAAATTGTATTTGTTCCGCCTTTTCTACACCTTCTGCAATTACATTCAATTCCAAAGTATGAGCTAAATGAATAATTGCAGCTGTAATATTCGTATCACGTTCATCCACATGTATACCTTCCATAAAAGAACGATCGATTTTCAACGTATCAATTGGATACGTTTTTAAATAACTTAAAGATGAATATCCCGTCCCAAAATCATCTAAATGAATCTTTAAATTTTGTTCTTTTAATTGTAGCAATACCCTTTTCGATATGTCTTTATGCATAAGGGCTCCTTCTGTAACCTCTATCGCTAATAGATGAGCTGGTACATTGTACTTATGTAACGCCCGTGTAATCATCTCTATTAATGTAATCGAGCGAAAGTGCCTGGCTGAAATATTAACTGCAATCGGGACAACTTCATATCCTTTATTTAACCATTCACGTATTTGCCGACACACTTCATTTACTACCCATTCATCAAGCTTAATAATAAATCCTGTTCTTTCTGCTAGCGGAATAAATTGATTGGGAGAGACAAATCCCAATTCTTTATTCTCCCACCTTATTAAAGCTTCCATACTCGCTATTTTTTTCGTTTCAATATTCATTTGTGGCTGATAATACAAGCAGAATTCATTTTTTTCTATAGCACGATGCAATTGGTTTTCTATTATAAATCTTTGTTCACGCTCACAATCTAATCCACTGCAATAAAACTGATAATGCCCTTTTCCTTTTTCTTTTGCTTTTTCCAAAGCAGCATCAACTCTTTGGAATAATATTTTTTCATCCTCTCCATCTGTTGGAGCCATTACAATTCCGATTGACGCACTTAAATAGACGTCCTCTTCTTCGATTACAAAATGTTCACTAATCTTTTTTAGTATGCTTTTTGCAACTATCTCTACACGTTCTTTCGTTATATTTTCTATTAACATAACAAATTGATCATCGTGTTCTCTAAATAAGTGCATACCGTCTATTTGAAGACTGCTTAAACATTCTGTAACTTTTTGTAATACTTTATCTCCTTCTTTATGACCAAAAGTATCATTAATAAGGTGAAATTCATCTAAATCTATAAAAACAAGTGCAAACTCTGTATTATCATTTAAAAAAACATTTAACTTATTTGCACATGAAATTCTATTCATTAATCCTGTTAATTGGTCATAATAAGCTAAATATTCTGTTCGCATTTCATTCAATACTTGCCTTGTAACATCCCTCGTAACAATATATACCCCAACAATTTCGGCGTTCACAATAATCGGAATAGTTCTCAAAGAAATATAGAGCTCGTACCCTTCTTTATGAACATATTTCCTTGAAACAATTTGTTTTGCCCTTCCTTGCAGGGCTCCTTTAAATATAATTTGAAAATCTTTTTCATATTCCTTATTAATAAATTCAAAAATAAATTTATTATGTAATTCTTCATATCGATATCCAAATATTTCATACGTTGCTGGATTTGCATATGTAATTCTACCTATAGAATCCATAGATATAATGGAGTCATTATTATATTCTAATAACGACTTAAACAACATTTGTTTTTCCTCTATCTCTGCCTTTTCCTCAATCTGAGCTGTGATATCCCTCGTAATACAAATAATAAACTGACATACTCCTTCTTCGTCGAATACAGGATTAAGTGAAGATTCATAATGTAACTCACCCTTTGGTAAACTAACTACATCACAAAAGGTATGTGCTTTCGCTTCGCTCGCTACTTTTGCATATTGCACTCGCAATATTTCCGCCGTATCTTCTGATAATACTTCAGCAAACGTTTTTCCATAACATTCTTCGCCTAGCTTCGCATAATCCATACCTATCTTATTTACATAAATATATTTAAAGGTTTCCTCATCCATAACTTTCACAATAAATACTAAATCTTGAATAGCATGTAATAGTCCTCTTCTTATTAAATCCATATCTATCATACTTAAAAAGGTATTTTGATTATTATATTGTTCCTTCATATTTATCTCAACCCGTCTAATCTATTTTTATTCATATATCCCATTCTATATGAATATGTACCCTTTTTTAAATGTATGATTACATATTATTTTTATTTTTAGAAAAAAAGTCGCCATATGGCGACTTTTAATAAACAATTTCTAAATCTAATCCCGGATAATTTTGTTGACGGAATGCTTCATAAATTAAAATAGCTGCTGTATTAGATAAATTTAATGAGCGCACTTTATCAGTCATTGGAATACGTAAACAATGATCGAAATTTTCTTCGATTACATTAGCTGGTAAGCCGTTTGTTTCTCTTCCAAATACAAAATAGTAATCCTTCTCACGTTTGCTATAATCAAATGCTGTATGAGCTTTCTCGCCATACTTTGTTAAATAGAAGAATTCACCGTCTTTATTTTTCTCATAAAATTCTTCAATTGAATCATAATACGTAACTTTCACGTGCTGCCAATAATCTAATCCTGCACGCTTTAACATTTTATCATCCGTTGAAAATCCAAGCGGTCTAATCAAATGTAATTCTGTTCCAGTTGCTGCACAAGTACGAGCAATATTCCCTGTATTTGCTGGAATTTCTGGTTGATATAAAACAACATGTACTCCCACGCGATATTCACCTCTGTTTTTTGTCTCCTACGTATTATACCACTTGAGCGAAAAATCTCTACCCATTAATAATATGAAAGAATTTATATTTCATTTGTGGTGTATATTTACTAGAATCTTCATAGTTCCAATAACGCCGACGGCTATTCGCTGAATGTGCATTTACAAGTGGCATACCATCTGCGTCTTTTGCTACTACAATCGTCGTATGATTCCACCTACCATCATCCTCGAAATCATAAGCGATGACATCACCAAGAATAAGGTCCTCTGGCCTTTCTACCGCTTCAGCTCGAAGCCCTGTTGTAGCACCTGACAAATACCAATAAAAAGAGTGTGCGACAGCCCAGCTCCAACTCCACTGATTCTCCCTTTGCCACCATCCTTTGCGAATATTAGGATATCCATTCATTGGTACTTCTCCAGTATGAAGACATTGAGAAATAAAATTCGTACAATTATCAGGGAAATTACGATATACAGGGTTTCGATCATCCCACCAACGCTCTGCATATTTAACTGCCTCTAAACGGTTGTACTGATAAGAACCATACTTCTCTTTTGTAACTTCCCTTTCTAACGTCTCACTCATTCCAACTGCTTCTGGCACTTCAATAGCATAATCACCTATTACCCGACTATTATTTAAACAAACTCTTCGTTTTAGTTGTTCCTCTTCGATATAAAATAATTCTTTATGCTTAATTAAATATTTAAAATGTATTTGATAATCAATTTCTTGATGATTGCTATTATTTAATTGTCTCATGAAAGAAACATCCGCAGTTGCTTTCACTATCTCTGCATTACGCTTTTGAAACAATTGTTTCTTTCTCTGTGCTATTTGTAATAAATCTTCAGCAATACCATCTACATTTGTTCGTTTCTCTGTTACATATGCTAAAAATTGTTGTACTTGCTTTTCAATATTTATTTTTACAACCATTTCGTCTCCCTCCCATATTACAATATGAAGAAGGGAGATATTATCTACTCTTTTTTCTGCGCTAACAATTCAAGTCCGCGATTCATTTCATGAAGAACCTCTTCATCTTTCTCACGTTGCATCGCTTTTTCAATAGCTTCGCCCACGCCATCTCCACCAATTTTCCCAAGTGCCCATGCTGCTGTTCCGCGAAGTACTGGTCTTGGATCGTCTTTCATAACACCAATTAAATCTGGAATTGCTGATGCCTCTTTAAAATGCGCAAGTGCCAAAATTGCATTTCGTTGCAACGGCTTTTTACCTCTCCATGAACCAGACATAATTCCATATTTCTCTTTAAAATCACGATTGCTAATTGTTAAAAGTGGTGTTAATAACGGCTTAACTAACTCAGGATCTGGTTCCATCTCAGGATGATTATGAAAATCCATTCCTTTATTTTTCGGACAAACAGTCTGACATGTATCACATCCATAAATACGATTTCCTATTTTGTCGCGGTATTCTTCCGGTAGGAATCCTTTCGTTTGTGTTAAAAATGCAATACATTTCTTCGAATCTAACTGTCCTCCTTGTATTAAAGCGCCTGTAGGACAAACATCAATACATTTTGTACAACTTCCACATTGATCTTCTATCGGCTGATCTGGTGGGAAGGGAACGTTTGTAATTATTTCTCCTAAATATACATACGAACCAAATTCAGGTGTAATAATAGCGCAATTCTTACCACTCCATCCAATACCGGCACGCTCCGAAACAGCTCGATCACTTAATTCACCCGTATCAACCATTGACTTAACTTCTATATCGGGAAGTTTTTCGATTAAATATGCTTCTAATTTTTGCAAACGATCTCGTAAAACAAGATGATAATCTTGTCCCCAAGAGGCACGACAAAAAATACCGCGGCGTTCTCCGCGCTTACTTAATGGTGCATTTTTTAATTTTGAAGGATACGCTAATGCAATCGCAATAATTGATTTTGCACCAGGTAGTAGAAGCTGTGGGTTCGTTCTCTTTTCTATATCAGACTCTTCAAATCCCGATTGATAATTTAATTGTTGTTGCTGGATTAACCTCTGCTTTAATTCCTCAAATGGTGAGGCACTAGCAAAGCCTATTTTATCTATACCAATTGTTTTACTATACGCAATGACATCTTGCTTTAATTGTTCAAAATCCATTCCTAATCGCCTCCTCAGATGAATCCATCCCTTATGTAACGACTATATTGGTTAGCAATTCACTTTTGGAATACTATTCTTTACTTCTATTTTCGCATACAATTATGTTTTTCAAACATTAAAAAACGCAATGCCTCGTTTATCTTAGAAACGAAACACTGCGTTGATCACAATTTATAGAAAAACATTTAATAAAATTTGGAGCGGGTGAAGAGAATCGAACTCTCGACCAGAGCTTGGAAGGCTCTTGTTTTACCACTAAACTACACCCGCAAATATGAAATAAATATAAGATATTAGAATAACTTATGTAAAGTAGTATAGCATGTAAAAAAAACGGAAGCAAGAATTTTATCGAAAAAAGTCGAAAAAGTGATGAGTATCTCATCACTTTTTCAATTCTTTATCAATCGCCTTCTTCATACTATCGAAATCAGGGTTTGCAAGATTTCCGTTTATATATACTGAAGGAGCACCTTGAACTTTTAATTTTTGAGCACGATCTGAATCTTTACGTACTTTTTCTTTTATTTCTTTACTGTGTAAATCTTTCTTAAATTGTTCTACATCAACTTTCGGAAGCTTCTCTTTCACAATGTTAAGAAGTAATTCTTCTGTAATCCATTCTTCCGTGTCTTTCTTTTGACTTTGATAAATCTCATCGTAGAAAATCCAGAATGAATCTTGATCTTGTTTATAAATTGCTTCACCAGCTGCTGCACCTAAATCAGAGTCTTTTCCGATAAATGGGAAGTTAATAAAGTATAACTGCACTTTACCTTTATCGATATACTCTTCTTTTAATCGTGGTAATACTGTTACATCCCAAGTACGACAAGCAGGACATTTGAAGTCTCCAAATTCAACTACCTTAACTGGGGCATCATCTTTCCCTAAAGATTGTTGTGTGGAATAAGCAAACATCTCATTCCCTTTATCTTTTTTGTCATTTATGATGCTATACGCAATTGTTCCGATTACAATCAATACTGCGATAGAAAAAACTACACCAAGAGCCATGAGTTTATTTGATTTCATATACATTCCTCTTTAAATTCATATTCTGTATACAGCATTGTACACAATACACATAATATCAACACTTATATACGTCACGCAATGAACACGCTCACATAAATTACAAAAACACAATAATTGTGACGATATTGTGTCACAATTTGTCACAATTTATCCAAAAAAAGGAAGCTCCTATGTAGGAACTTCCTTTAGCTTACTGCTTTTTCACGAGCACTCTTTAACATCGACTGCTCTGTTTTTATATCATGACGAATTACTAACTTCTCACTAACTGCTTGCACATACTCATTATGATTGATATAGCCTTCTTTCTCCATTAATCTCAAAACGACATTTCGTCTCTCTACGGCCTTATCATAATTTTGTGCAGGTGAGTAATAAGCGGGTGCCTTTACTACAGCAGCCATCATTGCACTTTCAGCCAACGTTAATTGGCTCACCTTTTTACCGAAGTAAAGGTTTGCTGCTTTTTCAATTCCCCATGCTCCTTCTCCGTAATAAATATTACTTACATACAATTTTAAAATTTCATCCTTCGTAAATGTACGTTCAATTTTTTTCGTATAAAAAATTTCTTTCCACTTACGAGAAAATGTACGTTCATTCGTTAAAAAGGCATTTTTGGATAACTGTTGTGTAATTGTGCTTCCGCCTTGCACAACACCACCAGCTTTTATATTCTCAACAGACGCTCTGACAATCGCTATATAATCTAAACCGTTATGATGATAAAACCTTTTATCTTCTGTCGCAATAAATGCATGTGTTAATGATTCTGGCACCTCTAACTTAGCAGGTACATGTAATTTACTAATATCACTTTGCTCGATCATTATATTTCCAATGAATAATAACGTACAACTTAACAATAATAATAAAATAATGGCTTTATAAAAGAATTTAGTCATTGGATTTAATGCAACTTTTTGATGATAGTTCACCCTAGATAATACTCGTTCTTTCATCTTAAACACCTCTTTTCCACACAGCGTATAACTCTTACTTTAAGAATACCTTGTTGTAAAAAAATATCCCATCGATTTCTCTTACACGTACCTTACATCATTGTAAGGTATAAAAAAGTATTGTATCACAGTCCTTTTTTATCTACTATTCATCTGAAATATTGAATATAGATTATGCTAAACCAATAACAGAGTATACCTTAAGCCTATACTTCCCTATTAAAACATCCTATTTTCATTATATCATCTACAAAAATATATATTTGTAAGTATCTAGTAATCTAAATGTATACAATATATCATACATTATACAGAACAAACGTTCCTGAAATCAATACTAGCACTATTATTATTTTGACCTTTTTCTTAAACAGTATACAAAAAAGAGTAGTGATTTGATTGTATCTCAAACCGGCTACTCTTTTCTTCACAATCTACCTATTAAATTATATGGCTGCACTTCCCACGTTTCGTACGGAATACAATGTGTTGCTCTCATCGCATCAAGCGTTCTGGATTTCATATGAGGACGCGTTATATACTCATCTATATTCTCTTCATTTAAAACAACAAATTTAGCCTCTTGTATTTCTTCAGGCTGAATTTGTATTTCACCGCTCACGTATGCCACTTTAAAAACAACACCTAGAATGTGCATGGAAGCATTATAATAAACTCCTGTAATACCGATAGGCTTCACCGTTAATCCTGTTTCCTCTTTTATTTCCCTACAAACAGCTTGATCGAGCGCTTCTCCTTCTTCCACCTGTCCTCCTGGCAACTCCCACGTATCCGATCGCCAATGTACTTTAGCTAATAACACTTCGTCTTTTTCATTTGTTAAATAACCTGCTACAGCAACGATATGCTTTGGTGTTTTATGTTCCATATTAAACCTCCTAGAAATAATGATTATTTCATATATCCCTATAAGCATATTTCCTGTCTAAAACAAAATACCTTTACTAATTCATCCTCTTAATTAACTTCATGAAAAAAAGCCCCTATCCGTTAAATGAACAGGGGCTTCTATCGTATTATTCTCCTAAGTCTACGTTGTGGTAAACTTGTTGCACATCTTCTAGATCTTCTAATGCATCAACCATTTTTTCAAATTGTACTTGAGCCTCTTCAGGAAGTTCTACATCACTTTGTGCAAGCATTGTTAATTCTGCAACTGTGAATTCTTCAACACCAGCATCTTTAAGTGCAGATTGTACGGAATGGAATTGATCAGGTTCAGCATACACGATAACAGAATCTTCTTCTTCTAGAATGTCACGTGCATCAACATCTGCTTCCATTAAAATTTCAAGAACTTCATCTGATGTTTTACCTTCAAGACCGATAACAGCTGTCGCATCAAACATGTAAGCTACAGAACCGTTTACACCCATGTTACCACTGTTTTTGCTAAATGCAGCTCGTACATCTGCTGCAGTACGGTTTACGTTATTTGTAAGTGTATCTACAATTACCATAGATCCATTTGGTCCGAATCCTTCATAACGAAGCTCGTCATAATTTTCTTCTGAACCGCCTTTTGCCTTTTCAACTGCACGATCAATAATTGTTCTTGGTACGTTGTATGTTTTCGCACGTTCTAATACAACTCTAAGCGCTTGGTTTGATTCTGGATCTGGCTCGCCTTGTTTTGCTGCCACATAAATCTCACGTCCAAATTTCGCGTATATACGGCTTGTATTTGCATCTTTTGATGCTTTTTTTTCTTTAATATTATTCCATTTACGACCCATACTTTCCACTCTCTTTCCCGTTTTAAATCTACATAAAAATATTAATGTGAAATATAATGTGTATTCAACACATTTTTAAAAGAAATATAAAAAGTTCATTTTTGATTCATATTACAGACATAATATAAATTACTATCATTTTGTTCTTTCGACAAGTTATATTATACATGAATTTCTACATTTATTACGAATTTTAGAAGCACATAGTATAATTTAACAAAAAAGACTCTAACAGAAATGTTAGAGTCTTTTTATATAGCCGATACATATTTCCATAATATTCCCATAACTACTTTCTATTGTTGTATAATAAAAAAAGGAAAAAATTTGAAGAGAGATGGAGGGAGAAGTATGACACATTCAGATGAGAAAAAAGCACATGGTCTGAAAGGAATAGGAGAGAAGTTAAACCCAACTATCTATCAAGTGAGATTCATGAAATTAGATGAACCAATTCAATTTGAGTCATTTCCTGAATTAAAGGAATTAGGAGATTGGTTGAGTACTTCAACGCACATGTGGGCGTGCCACTCAACTATGTACAAGTACAACAAAGAAGAGTTTGAAAAGAGGTTTTTAGAAATTACAAACTTAACCGTTGATAATGTACTAATATCTACTGGTGCTGTCGGATTTAACTTCATGTCACCGGGTTGGAGAAATTCTCTCTAGAGTGCTCGAAGGGAATATTGTATATACAATATTTTGCTGGAATTTTATAGAATATCACAATTAAAAGGATAAAAATGAATGTTTGTTTTTATCCTTTTAATGTTTCGCAGTCTACTCACCGTACACTTTTTGTACTTATTTTGTCATATAATGAAAAGAAAATACAAAAAAACTCTATACTAATTGTATAGAATTTTTTTCGCCGTTCATGATACCGATGGTCGGGGTCGAACCGACACTCCCGAAGGAACACGATTTTGAGTCGTGCGCGTCTGCCAATTCCGCCACATCGGCACAAAAGAAAGGCGGCAACCGGATTTGAACCGGTGGTAAAGGTTTTGCAGACCTCTGCCTTACCACTTGGCTATGCCGCCATGTTAAATTTTATTGGAGCGGAAGACGGGATTCGAACCCGCGACCCCAACCTTGGCAAGGTTGTATTCTACCACTGAACTACTTCCGC
>NZ_JAEHBI010000336.1:0-237 GCF_016483705.1 Bacillus cereus group sp. N6 | reverse complement strand
TGACTGCAATGTCATCAGGGCCAGTTCCAACGGTAATAGTAGCAATGACTCCATTATTTGATCCATCTATTACAGATACTGTATTTGAAAGGTAATTTGTAACATAAATACGATTGGTAATTTCATTGGTAGTTATTTCATAAGGACCAGTTCCAACAGTAATAGTAGCAATGACACCATTGTTTGATCCATCTATTACAGATACTGTAGTACCCATACTACCATCACCACGATTAG
>NZ_JAEHBI010000335.1:0-238 GCF_016483705.1 Bacillus cereus group sp. N6 | reverse complement strand
CCCCCCCTTCGCCCCCCTTGCAGTTTTTTGACCTTGTTTAGCTTGACATCCTTCTTGCGCGTTTTCTCCTGGGTTACGATCAGCGCCTTGATGTCCAGTAGCTCCAGTGTTACCTTGAACGCCTTGAGGTCCAGTAGCACCAGTGTTACCTGGAGCACCTTGAGGTCAAGTAGCACCAGAGTTACCTTGAAAACCGGGCGGGGAGGTGGCGCGGGGGGGGGCTGCAGGAGGGGGGGGG
>NZ_JAEHBI010000334.1:0-238 GCF_016483705.1 Bacillus cereus group sp. N6 | reverse complement strand
CACGACCCCCCGGCGCCCCAGCCGGGCCTTCTGCACCAGTAGCACCTTGAGCACCAGCTGCACCTTGACCCCCAGGAGCACCCTGAGGTCCAGTAGCGCCTTGAGCACCAGCTGGTCCCTGAGCACCTTGAGGTCCTGGAGCGCCAGTAGCACCTGTTGCTCCAGCTGCAAGGGGAGCTCCCGCTGATAGGAGTTGTACAGTTTGGACGGGAGTGATGAGATGAACTAGTTTGACGAT
>NZ_JAEHBI010000333.1:0-238 GCF_016483705.1 Bacillus cereus group sp. N6 | reverse complement strand
CCCCCCCCCCTACCCCGCCCACCCCGCCCACCCCGCCCCTCCTTTTTATCGGGCTCACCGGGAGTAACAGGGGCGACCGGTTTAACAGGCTCACCGGGAGTAACAGGTCCAACCGGTTTAACTGGATCACCGGGAGTAACAGGTGCAACGGGTTTAACAGGATAAACTGGACAAACAGGGACTCCCGTATAAACAGCTGAACCTGGAGAAAAAAGTACGCGAGTAGAAAGAGGTGGGC
>NZ_JAEHBI010000332.1:0-238 GCF_016483705.1 Bacillus cereus group sp. N6 | reverse complement strand
AGGAAAATAACGAAGGCGCGGCATTGTACAGGGCGCATACTATCCATTTTACGATCATACACTTCATAACCTCACTCAACCATCGCTTTAATACGCTGCGCCATACGGCGAGCTTCAAGTTGCGCTTTTTCTACTTCCGCACCTTCGTCACCGTCTAGCACTTCTTCGTCTGTTTGCTGAATAGATAGGAGTTCAGCTGTTACATCTTCACCTTCTGGATAGCTAGCACCTAACTTTA
>NZ_JAEHBI010000331.1:0-238 GCF_016483705.1 Bacillus cereus group sp. N6 | reverse complement strand
TATTAGGGAAACAAAAACAAGAATGATACAATGTTAGAAAATTCAATCTAGGAGGCTATTGGATGAATTCTGAACTTTTTTCTCCTTATACAATTAAGGACGTTACATTAAAAAACAGTATCGTTATGTCACCTATGTGCATGTATTCATAAGAAAACGAGTATAGCAAATTAAATAATATCAATAACGTTAATTAAGTAACAAGAGCTGCTTGTCAAGTTCGTTTAGATATGATCGA
>NZ_JAEHBI010000330.1:0-235 GCF_016483705.1 Bacillus cereus group sp. N6 | reverse complement strand
CCCCCCCCCCCCCCCAACCCACCCCCACCCAACACAACCCAAAACCCAACCCCCCCCCCCCCCCCCCCCCCCCCCCCCCCCCCCCCCCCCCCCCCCCCCCCCCCCCCCCCCCCCCCCGCCCCCCCCCCCCCCGCCCCCCCCCCCCCACCCAGCCCTCGTCAGACGCGCGCCCGACCACCACCCCCCCCCCCCCTCCCCCCGACCCCACAGCCCCCCCGCACGCAGGGCCTACCCG
>NZ_JAEHBI010000329.1:0-239 GCF_016483705.1 Bacillus cereus group sp. N6 | reverse complement strand
TCTATACATACCACATCTCAATGCAAACAGGCTTCTCGGTCTTTTACATCCAGTAATGCGGAATCTTGTGAAGAAAGACAAATGACTTCTTCAGCGTCTACCTTCTCGCCATACGCTCGAGATTCTCCATCTCCATCCAAAATCATTACTTTGGTACTCACTAGGGTCGGATAGGATACGAACTGTTTCATGGCCGGCGTTTATCCTTTCCCCCCCCCACCTTTAAGCAGGATATTTCC
>NZ_JAEHBI010000328.1:0-239 GCF_016483705.1 Bacillus cereus group sp. N6 | reverse complement strand
TAAGTACATAGAAAATGCTCCAAATCCTGACCCAATCGCAATCCCTGTTAATAAAAGACGTTGGGAGTCTAGCGTACCGTTTTTCCATGAAAACAGATAAATGATGATAGCTGCACCTAATCCGCCGACTAACCCAAACATTGGCATCATCATAATAGACATCCAGTCTGTGCTCTTTAATTGCCCTGGCTCGTATACCCATCTCCGAGCCCACGAGACTACTGCGAAGCGCGTAGGCC
>NZ_JAEHBI010000033.1:0-62860 GCF_016483705.1 Bacillus cereus group sp. N6 | reverse complement strand
TAAAAAAGAACGTATGTACGAATCGGAGGCTGCATAATTGAAATTATCTGTGTCTATTTTATTGACTTAATATCAAAGTGAATACCAGAATGAACAAGTACTTGTTATCATGCATACCAAAGACCCCTAATATATACTCGTTTTTTTACTAGGGGTGAGATATGATGAATGAAAGTCATGTAAGAAAAAGTAAATCGTTACGAATTCTATTTTCATAGTTTGGAATGGCAGCAAGAACCATGGCAACCGAAGAAATCCAAGTATTTCCCCTCACTACTCATCATTACGGATACACAATATGACATCTACTCTCCTAATTTTCGCTTATTCCAAACAAAGTCAATCCATGATTTCATGAATCAAATGGTTGTAAAGGCATAGTAGCTCTTTAATACAACCCCATTTCATCAGATTCTTCTCTAGATATTTTGTCATATACACCTGGTATAAGAGAGCTGTCTATTGTACTTGTGGAAGGGATTTTTGAGCCATCAACCTCTAGCCAATTATAAAATAGCCCATCACTAGTGCATGCACTTGGCTTACGATTTGCAAGAATATGTATCTCCCTAAAGCTATCGATATAGTTATAGACCATCTTTTTGAAAGTGCGTGTAAAGTAGCCAATTGGATTTTTCATCAAAGTACCGTTATGTTCGTACTTATGCGTTTTAGAGAACAAGATAGCTGAAGCATTCGCAAGAAGGTTGTGGAATACATCTGTATCCGCTAGTAAATTGAATTTTTTAGCAGCCTTTCTTGCAATGTTTCTGGCATTTTTGAAAGACTCATTTATCATCTTTGAATCAAAAGCAGTTTGTAATTTCATACGCATAGATTGTGGCACACGATAATCAATGAAGTCTATATCATGTTGAATAGATTGTGAAACGTCCTCTTTACGTTTATTTATATCTTTACTCTTTTGTTTTAAAGAAATAGATTTTGTTTTCTTGGTGTGACAAATTTCAGCATGTTTAGTAGGGGCTTCTGTGACAGTTTGTTCCTCCACAATGATTGGTTGAATGACAATAATATTACTTGTTTGTCTCATATCGTTCTTGCGTTTCATTTCTAGTTGCTTAATGATACCAAGAGATTCTAAGTGTTGGCATACGCGAATAACCGTTCTACGGCTAATGTGAAGTGCTTCAGCAATTTTATTTTTTGATTTAAAAGAAACACCAAAGTATTTACAAGAATGGCTGTGTAAATGATTGAGTATAGCCCATTGATTTTTATTTAATTGATCAGCAAATTGTTCTTTATATGCGCGTACAGTATCATTTAGCTCCTTGAGAGTTTGAAAAGATACTAAGTTTTCATATGTTTCTGTACTAGCAAGAATCGTAATTGCTTGTTTCTTTTTCATAAGGGCTCGTCTCCTCCGAAATAAAAAAGCAACAGAATGCCACAAAATGTAAGCAAACTGTTGCGGAGGAACCCTTATGTACGGTAAAATGGGGTACATAAAGAGTTACAGCAAGTGTTTGCCTAGTTGGTGTAGGCGGACGGTTAATAAAGTGGTGAGACACCTTATTAACACGCTGTGCTCTTTTGTTTTGTCCTGAATTTTTTCGGTATTCAAGACTAGCTACTTGCGGGGCTGGAAAAACTGAAATGCTATTTTACGGTATGGAAGAGGCATTGCGAAAAGGAGAAAGGGTTTGTATCGCAACGCCAAGAACAGACGTTGTACTAGAATTAGCGCCGAGATTACAAAAAGTGTTTCCAAATGTAAATGTAGCGTCCTTATACGGAGGAAGTGAAGATAGGGAAAAAGATGCAGCGTTAGTCGTTGCAACGACTCATCAATTGTTACGTTACTATAGAGCGTTTCATGTCATGATTGTAGATGAGATCGATGCCTTCCCGTATCATGCGGATCAAATGTTGCAGTATGCAGTGCAACAAGCGATGAAAGAGAAAGCAGCGCGTATTTATTTAACTGCAACTCCAGATGAAAAGTGGAAGCGTAATTTCAGAAGTGGTAAACAAAAAGGTATCATTGTCTCTGGACGATACCATCGTCATCCGTTACCAGTTCCTCTATTTTGCTGGTGCGGAAATTGGAAGAAAAGTCTCCACCATAAAAGAATTCCTCGATTGTTACTACAATGGTTAAAAATGTACGTAAGCAAAAAGTATCCCATTTTTTTATTTGTTCCTCATGTGCGATATATAGAAGAATTGAGCCTGATATTGAAAACGTTGGATCCTAGAATCGATGGTGTACATGCAGAAGATCCGATGAGAAAAGAAAAAGTAGCAGCTTTCAGAAAGGGAGAAATTCCGTTATTAGTTACAACGACAATTTTAGAGAGAGGAGTAACTGTGAAGAATTTACAAGTAGCGGTGTTAGGGGCGGAAGAAGAAATCTTTTCAGAAAGTGCGCTTGTACAAATTGCAGGCCGAGCAGGTCGTAGTTTTGAAGAACCTTATGGCGAGGTCGTTTATTTTCATTGCGGTAAGACAGAGGCGATGGTACGCGCGAAAAGGCATATTCAAAGTATGAACAAAAAGGCGAAAGAACAAGGATTAATCGATTAATGCATTGTCTACTTTGCGATGAGTATATGTTGGAAACAGTTAGTTGGTACACCTTCTTTGTAAAGTCTCACAAAAAATATATATGTGATAGGTGTGAGCGGAAACTTTCCTATATTATAGGAGAGATTTGCATGGAGTGTGGGCGACTTTTAGAGGACTTGACTTCCAAATATAAAGAAAATGATATTTGTGTGGATTGCATAAGGTGGATAAAAGAGGAGAAGTATCGTCCTTTTAAAAATCGTTCTTTGCACGTGTACGATGATGAGATGAAAGAAATATTAGCACAGTTTAAGTTTCGGGGAGATGCGGAGTTAGTTCATATTTTTTATCGATCCTTTCGGGAGCTGTTTCAAAAGCATTTTACGAGCGTTTCAAGTGTTATTGCTGTTCCGCTTAGTAGGGAACGGGAATATGAACGTGGTTTTAATCAGGCAGAGTTATTAGCAGCATGTTTACCTGTCAAAATTTCTTATCCCTCATTAAGAAGAAGGGAAACAGAAAAGCAAAGTAAGAAGACACGTAAAGAAAGGCTTTCGGGAAGTAATCCTTTTTATTTTCAGGGAGAAGATATGTTTCATGATCAACATATTTTACTCGTTGATGATGTATATACGACAGGAATTACAGTTAGACAAATTGGAAGTCTTTTATACGATAGAGGAGCAAGGGAAGTTTCTAGTTTGACGCTTTGTAGAAGTTGATCTGTAACTGTCGAAAGGGATAATAAAAAGACGATAAGTCTTCTTTGACTTCGTAAGTTGTCATTCGTTATAGTCAAAGTATGGGGCGAATGCCCTGATTTTTAGAGTGAAGGGAATGGAATGAACATGCAAGGAAGAGTGAAATGGTTCAATGCAGAAAAGGGATTTGGGTTTATTGAGCGTGAAGATGGTGATGATGTGTTTGTTCATTTTTCTGCTATTCAACAAGATGGATATAAGTCATTAGAAGAAGGACAACAAGTTGAGTTTGACATTGTAGATGGAGCACGTGGACCACAAGCAGCTAATGTTGTAAAACTGTAGGAATATTGTTTTTGGGAAGAGAGAGCTGCGTTTGTGGCAACGTTATATATATGGTAGAACCTCTTGTTTTTTGCAAGGGGTTTTTGTTATGAATCAAGTTGTCAAAAAGTTGTTTCTTTTCTGTAACGAATTGTCCACAGTTATATTCGTTATTCACGATGTTAATAGGATAAAATAAAGATAGAAACGATGCATCTTTTCATTTCAACAAAAAACGATAAAAAAATCGCAATTCCACTAATTTTTTTAAAAAAGTTAGAAGGAGTTTTTAAGCCAATGTCGAAATTATAGTACATAGGCTTGAAAGGAGGAATTCATCTATGAAATTCAACATTCGTGGTGAAAATATTGAAGTAACTCCAGCATTAAAGGAATATGTAGAGAAAAAACTAAGTAAGTTAGAGCGTTATTTTGATACATTCCCAGAGATTAAAGTTAATTTAAAAGTATACTCTGACAAGCAACGTGTCGAGGTAACAATTCCATTTACTGATTTATTACTTCGTGCAGAAGAAACTAATAGCGATATGTACGCTGCTATCGATTTAGTAGTTGATAAACTTGAGCGACAAATTCGTAAACATAAAACAAAGGTAAATCGTAAGTTACGTGAGAAAGGTTCTATGAAAACGAACTTTATCCTTCCAGAAGCAGTAGCTGTTCTGGATGCGGTAGAAGAGGATGAATTAGAACTTGTACGTACAAAACGATTTGATTTAAAACCGATGGACGTTGAAGAAGCGATCCTACAAATGGATATGCTAGGACATAATTTCTTCGTCTTCACAAATGCTGATACAAATGAAACTAATGTTGTATACGGCCGTAAAGATGGGAAATATGGTTTAATCGAAACTAAATAATAATTCAAAAGCGCAGCCGAAATGGCTGCGCTTTTTTTGCTGAAAATAGATTTTTTTTAAAAGTTTTCTTAATTTAGAACGAGACATTCGGCCGATTGTTGTCATAGTTATAAGACAAGTGTTACAATTATCATTAGGTATATACATTTTAGTTTTTTTAATTAGGAGAAAAATTGGTATAACATACATTTGATTTTTATAACGACTGATTGTAATAGAAAAAGAAAAAACAATCGGAAGTTTTATTTTAATAAAAAAGAGGAGCGTATTTCCTATGATCGGTATTTTAAAAAAGGTATTTGATGTAAATCAACGCCAAATTAAACGTATGCAGAAGACAGTTGAGCAAATTGATGCATTAGAATCATCTATTAAGCCACTAACAGATGAACAATTAAAAGGAAAGACGCTTGAATTTAAAGAACGTCTAACAAAAGGTGAGACAGTAGATGATCTACTTCCTGAAGCTTTTGCAGTTGTTCGCGAAGCTGCGACTCGTGTTCTTGGAATGCGTCCGTATGGCGTGCAGTTAATGGGTGGTATTGCCTTACATGAAGGGAATATCTCTGAGATGAAAACGGGTGAAGGTAAAACATTAACATCTACATTACCTGTATATTTAAATGCTTTAACAGGAAAAGGTGTTCACGTTGTTACAGTCAATGAATACTTAGCACAACGTGATGCGAGCGAAATGGGACAACTTCATGAGTTCCTAGGCTTAACAGTAGGAATTAACTTAAACAGCATGTCACGCGAAGAGAAACAAGAGGCTTATGCTGCTGATATTACGTATAGCACAAATAATGAGCTTGGATTCGATTACTTACGTGACAACATGGTTTTATATAGAGAACAGTGCGTTCAGCGTCCACTTCATTTTGCTATTATCGATGAAGTCGATTCTATTTTAGTCGATGAAGCACGTACGCCGCTTATTATTTCGGGACAAGCTCAAAAATCAACAGAGCTATACATGTTTGCAAATGCATTCGTTCGTACATTAGAAAATGAAAAAGAGTATTCATTTGATGTGAAAACGAAAAATGTAATGTTAACTGAAGATGGTATTACGAAAGCAGAGAAAGCTTTCCATATTGAAAACTTATTCGATTTAAAACATGTCGCACTTCTTCACCATATTAATCAGGCGCTTCGTGCACACGTTGTTATGCATCTTGATACAGATTATGTTGTACAAGAAGGCGAAATCGTAATTGTAGACCAATTCACTGGTCGTCTTATGAAAGGTCGTCGTTATAGCGAAGGTTTGCACCAAGCTATTGAAGCAAAAGAAGGCGTAGAAATTCAAAATGAAAGTATGACACTCGCAACAATTACGTTCCAGAACTATTTCCGTATGTATGAAAAGTTATCTGGTATGACTGGTACAGCGAAAACGGAAGAAGAAGAATTCCGTAGTATTTACAATATGAATGTTATCGTAATTCCAACGAACAAAGATATTATTCGTGATGACCGTGCTGATTTAATCTTCAAATCAATGGAAGGCAAATTCAATGCAGTTGTTGAGGATATTGTAAATCGTCATAAACAAGGGCAACCTATTCTTGTCGGTACAGTTGCAATTGAAACATCAGAGCTTATTTCAAAAATGTTAACACGTAAAGGTGTACGCCATAACATTTTAAACGCGAAAAACCATGCGCGTGAAGCAGATATCATTGCAGAAGCTGGTATGAAAGGTGCTGTAACGATTGCGACGAATATGGCTGGTCGTGGTACGGATATTAAGCTTGGAGACGATATTAAAAACGTTGGTCTAGCAGTTATCGGTACAGAGCGTCACGAAAGCCGTCGTATTGATAATCAGTTACGTGGTCGTGCTGGTCGTCAAGGGGACCCTGGTGTAACGCAGTTCTACTTGTCTATGGAAGATGAACTAATGCGCCGATTCGGTTCTGACAATATGAAAGCGATGATGGATCGTCTTGGTATGGATGATTCACAGCCGATTGAAAGTAAAATGGTTTCTCGTGCGGTAGAATCTGCACAAAAACGTGTAGAAGGAAATAACTATGATGCACGTAAGCAGTTACTGCAGTACGATGATGTACTTCGTCAGCAACGTGAAGTTATTTACAAACAGCGTCAAGAAGTAATGGATTCTGAGAATTTACGCAGTATTATTGAAGGTATGATGAAATCTACAGTAGAACGTGCTGTTGCGCTTCATACACAAGAGGAAATTGAAGAAGATTGGAACATTAAAGGTCTTGTTGACTACTTAAATGCCAACCTTCTGCAAGAAGGCGATATAAAAGAAGAAGAGTTACGTCGTCTTGCTCCAGAGGAAATGAGCGAGCCAATTATCGCGAAATTAATAGAGCGTTACAACGACAAAGAAAAGCTTCTGCCAGAAGAGCAAATGCGTGAGTTCGAAAAAGTTGTTGTATTCCGTGTAGTAGATACGAAATGGACAGAGCATATTGATGCGATGGATCACCTTCGTGAAGGTATTCATTTACGTGCTTACGGTCAAATTGATCCACTTCGTGAGTATCAAATGGAAGGATTCGCAATGTTCGAGTCAATGATTGCTTCTATTGAAGAGGAAATTTCTCGTTACATTATGAAAGCTGAAATTGAACAAAACTTAGAGCGTCAAGAAGTTGTTCAAGGTGAAGCTGTTCATCCATCTAGCGATGGCGAAGAAGCGAAGAAAAAACCAGTTGTAAAAGGTGACCAAGTAGGCCGCAACGATTTATGTAAATGTGGTAGCGGTAAAAAATATAAAAACTGCTGTGGTATCGGGAAGTAATACAGGGCGGTAGCCCAGATTGCTTTGCAAAATTTTACATCAAAAATGTATAATTAAGAAAGTTTAAACTCTCTCCGTCATAAGTGGAGAGAGTTTCCCTTGTTCTCATAAGAAAGTAACAGCAATTACATAGAGGTGAAGGAAATGGAATTAGTAGAAATTAGACAAGAATTAGAGAAAATGGCTAAGAGATTAGCGGCTTTTAGGGGGTCTCTTTGACCTTCCTACTAAGGAGAAACAAATTGCAGAGTTAGAAGAGACAATGATGGGTGCAGGATTTTGGGATGACCAACAAGGCGCACAAGCTGTAATTAACGAAGCTAATGCACTGAAAGAGATGGTTGGAAAGTTCCGTCAGTTAGATGAGACCTTCGAAAATTTAGAAATCACGCATGAGCTTTTAAAAGAAGAGTATGATGAAGATTTACATGAGGAGCTTGAATCAGAAGTGAAAGGCTTAATTCAAGAAATGAATGAGTATGAGCTTCAGCTACTACTAAGCGATCCTTATGATAAAAATAACGCTATTTTAGAATTACACCCAGGTGCTGGTGGAACAGAGTCACAAGACTGGGGTTCTATGTTATTACGTATGTACACACGTTGGGCTGAAAAACGTGGGTTTAAAGTAGAAACGGTTGACTACTTACCAGGTGATGAAGCTGGTATTAAGAGTGTTACTTTATTAATTAAAGGTCATAACGCTTACGGTTATTTAAAGGCAGAGAAAGGTGTACATCGTCTTGTACGTATCTCGCCATTCGATTCTTCAGGCCGTCGTCATACATCGTTCGTATCTTGTGAAGTCGTACCTGAGTTCAATGATGAAGTTGAAATCGAAATACGTTCAGAAGACTTAAAAGTTGATACGTACCGTGCAAGTGGTGCAGGTGGACAGCATATTAATACGACAGACTCAGCAGTTCGTATTACACATACACCAACAAACACAGTTGTAACATGTCAGTCAGAGCGTTCACAAATTAAAAACCGTGAGCACGCGATGAAAATGTTAAAAGCGAAATTATACCAAAAGAAATTAGAAGAGCAACAAGCGGAGTTAGATGAAATTCGCGGTGAACAAAAAGAAATCGGATGGGGTAGCCAAATTCGTTCTTACGTATTCCACCCGTATTCTCTTGTGAAAGACCACCGTACAAATACAGAGGTTGGTAACGTGCAAGCAGTTATGGATGGAGAAATTGATCCATTTATTGATGCTTACTTACGTTCTCGCATCTAATAAGCGAAAAAAAGCCAACAAAGTTGTCGGCGTATGCTGAGGATAATCGAGGATATAAAGAATTTGATTTTATTTCTATAGATGAAGTAAAGAGGAAGAGAAGTTGGAAACGACAACTTCTCTTTTTGATGAGATTATATGTAGCATACAATGTTGTATATTGTATTGTAAAAAGTAGAGAATAGTAAAACAGAGCGGCAATAGAGTAAGACTTGAACAGAACTTTTCTGATTTTCTGTTCAACAAGAATTCTTTATAGAAGTTTTTATGTTGTTCACAGAATTGAAACAACTTATGAAAGCTTTATATTATCAGGGTTTTTACTGTATTTTTGAAAAATATGAAATATACCTTAGTTTTTCTATATAAAGATAATGCTTATAATGAAAATGAGTGTGTTAGGAATGAAAAGAATATCAACAATGGGGAGCGATAGAAGTGAAAAAGAAATTGTTGGCTATTGCGTTAGGAACATCAGTCGTTTTTGCTTTAGGAGCATGTGGAAATAAAGAAGAGAGTAAGCCTTCGAAACAATCTGCAAGCACAGATAGCGCAGAGCAAATTTACCAAAAAAGTTGTATAGGCTGTCACGCGAAAGATTTATCGGGAGCAACTGGACCGGATTTACGAAAAGTGGGACAGAAATATGATGCAGCAGAGATTGAAAAGATTATTGAAAAAGGTCGCGGTTCCATGTCACCAGGAATTATTCAAGGTGAGGATGCGAAAAAAGTAGCTGAGTGGTTAGCTGAACATAAATAAAAAGGGTGAACTGGACGGGTTGGTTATATAATCTTATCCCAAAATGATTTTGGGTAAGAACTATGACGACTCGTTTCCTTTTTTTTTGATGTAACATAACTGTAACAAAAATGTATCCGAACTGGAAACCGTTTGATGTTACAATGAGGTTTGTAGAATTTTGCTGAAATATATTACATAGAGTAGCGCTGCTAATAAAAAGCATGAATGGAAGCTACCTTCAACAAGAGTGGTTAAGCGAGAATAAAAGGTTATCTTTTATTTTCAGATGTACAGAAAAGTATTTCGAAAAAAATCATTAAGTATTGGGTGATAAATAATGATAAAAATGACGAATGTTTATAAGGAGTACCCGAATGGTATGAAAGCCATTGCTGGTCTCACAGTTAACATTAAACAAGGTGAGTTTGTATACGTAGTTGGACCGAGTGGAGCCGGGAAATCTACATTTATTAAAATGATGTATCGTGAAGAGAAGCCATCTACAGGATCAATTAATGTAAATGGACTTGTTATTGAAACATTAGCAGAAAGAGATGTTCCATATTTCCGTCGTCAATTAGGCGTAATTTTCCAAGATTTTAAATTACTACCTAAGTTAACGGTATATGAGAATGTTGCGTTTGCTTTAGAAGTAATTGAAGAAGAAAAAGAAGCCATTCGTGAGCGTGTAACAGAAGTTTTAGGTCTTGTAGGTCTTGAGGATCGTGCAGACGCACTACCAAGTGAACTTTCGGGCGGAGAGCAGCAACGTGTTGCGATTGCGAGAGCAATTGTTAATAGACCGAAGGTTGTAATTGCCGATGAGCCAACAGGTAACTTAGATATTGAAACAGCTCTTGATATTATGAAGATTTTTACGCGTATTAACGAGCGTGGTACAACGATTGTTATGGCGACACATAACTCAGATATCGTAAATACAATTCGTCATCGTGTAATCGCGATTGAAGGCGGAAAAATTGTTCGAGATGAGATTGAGGGAGGATACGGATATGAAGGCTAAGACCCTTAGTCGACATTTGCGAGAAGGTGTAAAGAATCTATCACGTAACGGATGGATGACATTTGCTTCTGTTAGTGCAGTAACAGTTACATTATTACTTGTAGGTGTCTTTTTAACAGCGATAATGAATATGAACCATTTTGCGACGAAAGTAGAGCAAGATGTAGAAATTCGTGTACACATTGATCCAGCAGCAAAAGAAGCTGATCAAAAGAAATTAGAAGATGATATGAGTAAGATTGCAAAAGTAGAATCTATTAAATATTCTTCTAAAGAAGAAGAGCTAAAACGCTTAATTAAAAGCTTAGGTGATAGCGGAAAAACGTTTGAGTTATTTGAACAAGATAACCCACTTAAAAACGTATTCATTGTAAAAGCAAAAGAACCAACAGATACAGCGACAATCGCGAAAAAGATTGAGAAAATGCAGTTTGTAAGTAATGTTCAATACGGTAAAGGTCAAGTTGAAAAATTATTTGATACTGTAAAAACAGGACGTAATATCGGGATTGCGTTAATTGCAGGTCTTTTATTCACAGCGATGTTCTTAATCTCTAATACAATTAAAATTACAATTTATGCTCGTAGTACAGAAATCGAAATTATGAAACTGGTAGGTGCAACAAACTGGTTTATTCGTTGGCCGTTCTTATTAGAGGGATTATTCCTAGGAGTATTAGGATCAATTATTCCAATTGGCTTAATTCTAGCTACGTATAATTCACTACAAAGTGTGTTTAACGAAAAACTTGGCGGAACAATTTTCGAACTTCTACCATACAGTCCTTTCGTATTCCAATTAGCTGGTTTACTAGTGTTAATCGGGGCTTTAATCGGTATGTGGGGAAGTGTAATGTCAATTCGTCGCTTCTTAAAAGTATAAAAAGTTGCAAACATAATTCGTACAAGCTTATCATATAGTAGAAATAGGTAAAGGCATCACACACTGTGTGATGCCTTTTGCTACACCACCTGTGTGTTTTGGAAAGGGGAATTCCGCATTGAAACGTAGAGTTGCAATTATTGGAATGGTTGTTGCATTTTTAATTGGTGCTGGCGGAATGTTTGCAGGTATGTCTTTATTTGGGGTTAACCCAGCAGAAGTAACGCAAACAATTTCGAGTGGAAACGCTAGCACCTCACAAGGGAATTTGGCAAAAATTAATGAGGCGTATGCACTAATTGATTCACGTTATGTGGAAGACGTGAAGGATGACAAGTTAGTCGAAGGTGCAATACAAGGCATGTTGTCTACGCTGAAGGACCCTTATTCCACGTATATGGATAAAGAAACGGCTAAACAGTTTAGTGAATCACTTGATCCTGAGCTAGAGGGGATCGGGGCTGAGGTGAACAAAACGGACGGTAAGCTCATTATCGTATCTCCAATTAAAGGCTCACCGGCAGAAAAGATTGGAATTAAACCGAATGACCAAATTTTATCTGTAGATGGAAATAGTGTGAAAGATTTATCACGTGAAGAAGCAGTATTAAAGATTCGTGGTAAAAAAGGAACGACTGTCGCGATTGAAATTAAGCGTGCAGGAGTAGCTGATCCGATTGTATTTAAAATTAAGCGTGAAAAAATTCCAATCTTCACGGTGTTTAGTTCTGTGAAACAAGAGAGCGGAAAAGATATCGGTTATATGCAAATCACTTCTTTTGCTGAAAATACAGCGAAAGAATTTAAGGATCAGTTAAAAGAGTTAGAGAAGAAAAACATAAAAGGCTTAGTTATTGACGTGCGTGGTAATCCTGGTGGCTACTTAAATAGTGTAGAAGAGATACTAGGGGAAATTATGACGGATAAAAAGCCGATGCTACAAGTAGAGCAACGAAATGGTGAGAAAAAGAAATTCTCTACGGAACTGAAAGAGAAAAAGCCATATCCAATTTCAGTATTAATTGATAACGGAAGTGCTTCTGCTTCAGAGATTTTAGCGGGTGCGCTAAAAGAGGGAGAAGGATACGATTTAATTGGTGAAAAAACGTTTGGTAAAGGTACTGTTCAGCAAGCCGTTCCATTTAAAGATGGCAGCAACATTAAATTAACGATGTTTAAATGGTTAACACCGGATGGAAACTGGATTCATAAAAAAGGAATCGCGCCAACAGTAGAAGTGAAGCAACCAGATTATTATCATGCGACACCAATTCAAATTGAAAAGACACTTTCATACAATTCAAATGATGTGCAAGTAAAACACGCGCAAGAAATGCTTAAGAGTTTAGGATATGTACCAGGGCGTGAAGATGGATACTTTAGTAAAGAGACAGAATCAGCGCTGAAAGCATTCCAAAATGCGAATGAGATGGAAGCGACGGGACAGCTTGATAAAAAGACAGCTGAGGCGATTCAAACTAAAATTATTGAAAAAATCCGTTCTGGAGAAAATGATCTACAATTACAGTCCGCATTAAAATTAATAGTGAAATAAAGTGAAACTTTAATCAGTGGGGGTTTTCTTCATCCCCACTAATTATTAGTTGAACCAATCGGACTTTTATGGGCAGTGGATCCCCCACCTAAATTCTTTGCTTTCGCTGAATTTTGAGGTGGGGGTCCTACTGCCCATTAAAGCGAAATAAAAAGAAATACAGGCAGTTTGCTGCCTGTATTTTTTTGTGTTAAACAAACGTTTGTCCAGTTATGATAATATAAAAAGAAAGAATGATATAAATGGTGGTGAATGAGTTCGTGGAGGCATGGATTTTTGAAATAATGCGGGCAGTTGGACGTTTTTTCTTACACCCTGCTGTCTATGTATTTTTAATAAGTAGTATCTTCGTTGGATACTTACGTATGTTACGAGAACGAAAGGATTTTTCCTTTAAAGTTTATGATATTTGGTTTGAACTGCGAACATCTCTATTTGCGGGAGTTGGATACGGATTAATCGTATCTATTCTTACAATTGGACTTGGCCTTGTCGTTTCCAAAGCGAGCTTATGGGTCATCTTACTTTGGACGTTATTATTTGGATTAACTGCTATGTATCGATATTTATCAGCAGCTTATACATTTAGTATCGCAATTGTATGCGTTCTAGTATCTTCTAAGCTACCAGTTTCCTTCTTACAGCTTGGAGAAGGGGAAGAGAGTACGATTGTATCTCTTGCTATTTTACTAGGTGTCATGCTCGTTGTAGAGGGCTTGTTGATTTCTAAAAATGCAGTAGGATATTCTACGCCGAAGATTAGGAAGGGTAAGCGTGGGCTAAAGATTGGTTTACACGAATCAAAGCGTTTATGGATCGTTCCTATTTTTATTCTTGTACCAGGTGATGCAGTAACGCAGTTTATTTCATGGTGGCCTGTCGTTTCAATCGGTTCACATACCTATTCTCTATTCCTCGTTCCATTTTTAATTGGATTTATGAGAAAGATTAGAAGTTATGAGCCAACGGAAGCTTTATTATTTACAGGAAGGCGTGTCTACGGATTAGCAGGAATTGTACTTGTTTTAGGAATCGCAAGTTATTGGTGGCACGTACTTGCCATTATCGCAATGGGAGTCGCAATGCTTGGGCGTTTCACAATTTCCATGCAAGAAAAAATTGCCGATGAGACGAGACCGGCGTATTTCGCTGCACGTAATGATGGACTTGTTGTATTAGATACAATCCCGAATACAATTGGGGCGGAGCTGAATTTACTGCCTGGAGAAGTGATTACGAAAGTAAATGGAGTCATTCCAAGAAGCGCTGAGGAATTTTATGATGCGCTTCAAACGAAGACGACAGGAGCATTTTGTAAATTAGAAGTATTAGATACAAATGGAGAGCTTCGCCTTGCCCAAACGGCATTATACGCCGGAGGACATCACGAATTAGGAATTGTGTTTGTTCAGCAGGAGCATGAGTGGGATTCGGAAGCGATGTAATAGAGGAAAGGGTATCACCTTGTGGTGATACCCTTTTTGGTTGTGGGGGCGGGATTAGTAGTAAATGAAATTTATATCGGTGATTATTCAAATATATAGAATTTATGGAAAAAACGACAACCATCGCAAACATTCTTTTTAGTTTCATAGACGGATAACTTGAATAATTATTTGATAATGGTTATCATTTAGGGAGTCTTTTTAATTTTGGAAAATGGAGGTAAGATATGCTACGTAAATTTTTTTCTTACTATAAACCGTATAAAGGTTTATTTATACTCGACTTTTCTTGCGCAGTTGTCGCAGGGTTACTAGAACTTGGCTTCCCGCTTATCGTAAATCAATTTATTGATAAGTTATTGCCAGGGCAAAACTGGACGCTTATTTTATGGGCTTGTTTCGGTTTACTTGCAGTGTATATATTAAATGCAGGTTTGCAATATGTCGTTACATATTGGGGGCATATGCTTGGTGTTAACATTGAAACAGATATGAGGCAGAAATTATTTGATCACATTCAAAAGCTATCATTCAGATTTTTTGACAACAATAAAACAGGTCATTTAATATCACGTCTTACGAACGATTTAATGGAAATTGGGGAAATTGCTCACCATGGACCAGAAGATTTATTTATTGCTGTTATGACTTTAGTTGGGGCATTTTCATTTATGATGATGATCAACTGGAAGTTAGCGCTATTAACGTTCTTCGTGATTCCATTCCTATTATGGTTGGCACTTTACTTCAATAAAAAAATGACAGGTACGTTTAGACGTTTATTCTCAGACGTTGCTGATTTCAATGCATGTATTGAGAACAACGTTGGTGGTATCCGCGTTGTACAAGCATTCGGAAATGAAAAGTTTGAGAAAGAGCAATTTGCTGTTAACAACGCTCGTTTCCGTACAACGAAATTAATGGCGTATAAAATTATGGCGTTAAATTCGTCAATTAGTTATATGCTCATGCGTCTCGTAACGCTCTTCGTCTTAATATGCGGTACATGGTTTGTTCTGCAAGGAGAATTAACGTACGGTGGATTTATCGGATTCGTTCTATTAACGAATATTTTCTTCCGCCCAATTGAAAAAATTAATGCGGTTATTGAAAGCTATCCGAAAGGGATCGCTGGTTTTAAGAGGTATGTAGAGCTTCTTGAAACAGAGCCAGATATTGTAGACTCTAAAGATGCGATGGAAGTTAAACATGTACATGGTGATATTCAATATAGCAACATTACATTCGGATATGAAAATAAAGAACCGATTTTAAATGATATTAGTTTGAAAATACATGCAGGTGAAACAGTTGCTTTCGTAGGACCATCAGGAGCTGGAAAAACGACGTTATGTAGTCTATTACCACGTTTTTATGAACAACCGTCTGGATCGATTCAAATTGATGGTATTGATACGAAAGATATGACGTTATCTTCACTTCGTAAGCAAATTGGAATTGTGCAGCAAGATGTGTTCTTATTCTCAGGAACAATTCGTGAAAATATCGCTTACGGAAACTTAAAGGCGTCAGAAGCTGAAATTTGGCAGGCAGTAAAACGTGCGCAGTTAGAAGACTTAATTTACTCACAACCAGACGGTTTAGATACCGTTATCGGTGAGCGTGGGGTGAAACTTTCTGGTGGACAGAAGCAGCGTCTAGCGATTGCTCGTATGTTCTTGAAAAACCCGCCAATTTTAATATTAGATGAAGCGACTTCCGCATTAGATACAGAGACGGAACTGGCGATTCAAAAATCACTTGCTGAACTATCTGTGGGCCGTACAACATTAGTTATTGCTCACAGACTTGCAACGATTAAAAATGCAGATCGTATCGTCGTTGTAAATAAAGATGGTATTGCAGAACAAGGTTCACATGATGAATTAATTGAACAAGGCGGAGGATATAGCAGGTTATACGAAGCACAGTTCAGTTCGTAAATATAATTTCTGCTGAATTAGTGCACCATAAGTAAGTGAAAATCTTATATGGGAGGCTATGAAGCATGATTGTAACAACAACGTCTACAATTCAAGGAAAAGAAATTATTGAGTATATCGATATCGTCAATGGAGAAGCGATTATGGGCGCGAATATCGTTCGTGACCTTTTCGCCTCTGTCCGTGACGTTGTCGGCGGTCGTGCGGGCGCTTATGAAAGTAAATTAAAAGAAGCGCGCGACATTGCAATGGAAGAGATGAAAACTTTCGCAAGACAAAAAAATGCGAATGCAATTGTTGGTATCGACGTGGATTACGAAGTAGTTCGGGAAGGAATGCTAATGGTTGCAGTGAGCGGAACTGCTGTCCGTATTTAAAGTGAAAAAGCCGTGCTGATGCACGGCTTTTTCACTTTTATTAATGCTATTCTATGTCGAAGTTCCAATATTTCTTGGGAAATGCGGAAGGCCCTGTCGATATATAGGGAAGACATTAGAGCGCTTCTTTACATTTCTGGATTTGAACTAATAATGTTTCGTATTCTTGTTCGAGAGATGGGATATCATCGTGATGATTTGGCATGGAAATTCGGCCGATAATTTCTGTTAATTTTGTTTGTAATCGTAATAATTCTTGTTCAGTTACGTTTACAGAATCCCCGGTGGTTCTTTTTGTGTATTGCTCGTAATTACCGTGGAATATTCTTGGTTCACTCTCATCTACTTGTAGAATATGGTCTGCAACAGAGCGAATAAAGGCACGGTCATGGCTAATGAAAAGTATTGTGCCAGGATATTCTTGTAACATGATTTCTAATTCTTCTTGCGTCGCTAAGTCTAAATAGTTTGTCGGTTCATCGAGCAGAAGCATATTATAGTTTCCTAAAAATACTTTTGCGAGTGCGACCTTCATTCGTTCGCCGCCACTTAAGACATGTACAGGTTTATGAACATCTTCACGGCGGAATAAAAGCCGTGCGAGTATTGTTCGAACGAATGCTTCTGTATAGTTGGTTTCTTCTAGAGCGTTCTCTAAAATGGTTTTATCTGTTTTTAAAATTGATAGTGTTTGTTCAAAGTATCCAATTTTACAACTTTTCGAAAGCTGAATGCCACGCTCGTTTGCGAGAAGCATGTTGAACAAAGTTGTTTTGCCGCTTCCGTTTGCACCTAAAATAGCAAGTTTTGCACCAGGGGTAATAGTTCCATTCATATTTTTAAATAGTGTGCGGTCGCCTATTTTCTTTGTTGCTTTATTGAACTGTACTGCCACTTTACTATGAATGGGTGTATGATATTGCACGTCAAACTGAGTCTGAGAAAGATCCTTTGGTTTTTCTTTCTTTTCTAGTTTTTCGAGACGTGTTTCTAATGCTTTCGCTGCTTTGCTAACCTGTTCTTGGCCATGAGCCCCGCTTAACTTATAAAGTTTAGATTCAGATGAACTGAACCGAGTTGGGATTTTTGTCATGTTAGAAGCACGTTGCTTTTTTTGTGAAATTGATTGCTCTAAACGATTTTTTTCTTGTATATATTGATCATATTCTGCTTGTTTTTGTGTTCGTTCACGTTCTTTTTGCTTTCGATAGTTGGAATAGTTTCCTTTATACTCTTGAATCGTCCCGTCTTCAATTTCAATAATTTTTGTACATATATTATCTAGAAATTCACGATCATGCGATATTAAAACAAGTGACCCTTTATAAGATAAGAGCGCCTTTTCTAATTGCTCTGTACCAACCATATCTAAGTGGCTTGTTGGCTCATCAGCAAATAAAATGCCTGCATCTTGTTCGAGAGCATGAGCAATCTTTAGCCGCATTCGTTCACCACCGCTCATTGCATCTGAAACGTTTGAAATACTCCATTTTCCTTTTGCGAGAGCAGAAGCGGTTTCCGGTAGTTCCTCGCTAAGTTGAGGAATGATGCTGATAGAACTATGATGAGTTACTATTCCTTTGTCAGCTTCTATTTCTTTACTTAATATTTGTAATAACGTAGATTTACCAGCTCCGTTGACTCCGACAATTCCGATGCGGTCCTGTGCTTGAATTTCCAGTGACGGTAACGTAAATAGTGTGCGATCACCAAAGCTCTTTTCAATATTGCGTGCGAATAAAATAGTCATAAAAAAACCTCCCTAGTTTCACTAGAGAGGATAAACGTCGCCCTTGCATGTAATAAATCGCACATAAATAAACGATTTTTTTACATGATCGTTTCGAAAGAAAGTATCGACAAATGGACAGACTAATCCCCTGCTAGTTTTCATCATTTTTTGTTCACTATTTGTGATGGATGAAATAAATAAGAGAATTAAAACTTCATTGGTCAAAGTACCTTCCTTTCATAATGTTACTTTTATTGTATGCGCATACAAAAGGGTTTGTCAAAGTTATTTTTGCTTGTGATTTTTGAATTCGTTATTATACAGTTGTGCCTTTGCTAGTGCTTCAGCATCATTTTTGATTTCATCCAATCCATTCGCATCTCCAATAACATAACCTTCAAATGATGAACCAATAAAATCAAAGATGTATTGGAACTGGGAGATAAGCGGTAATGCTTTCAGTTTCGGATTATCTCCACCAACGATGACAACGTATATTTTTTTACCTTTCATTTTTTCTTTGAAATGAAGGGATGTATCACGCAAGCTTTGTGACCAGCGATCAACGAAGTTTTTCATATGGCCGCTCATTCCGTACCAGTATAGCGGTGTAGCGAAGATAATTGTTTCGTGCTCTAGCATGCGTTCAATTAAATGTTGATAGTCATCGTTTACAGACTGGAATCCTTCTGCATCATGACGTTGGTCTGTAATAGGATGGACCGTATGATCTCGCAAGTAAATTTGTTCCGTTTCAATTCCTTCAATCATCATATGTGTTAAAGCTTCTGTATTTCCGTGTTGTCTTGAACTGCCGTGTATAACAAACATGTAATCATTCCTTTTCTTTAGCTTGTTGTAGGAGTGAAACGTGTTTTTGTAAATTCGTTTGAATGCTGGAAAGTAATGAGATTTGTTTTGTTACTTCATTAAGTTTATCTTCGTAAAGTGCCAGAATACTGCTACATGGATTTTCGTACAGGTGTGGTTCAATTTCAAGGCAACGCAGCATCCTTGCCGTCTCTTCTAAATTTAAGCCGATTTGTAAGTACATTTGAATAAGTTCTACTTTTTCGATGGCACTTTCATCAAAATCACGGTAGCCATTTGCGAGGCGCTTCGAAGGGAGTAAACCCTTTTCTTCATAATGTCTTAGTGATCTTTCGCTAACCCCGGTTTCTTTTGATAACTCTCCAATTCGCAATGCGTTTCACTCCCTTTACATGTATTGTAAACCTTCACACTAATGTGAAGGTCAACTCTGTTTTTTCGCAAAAGAATCTACATGATTTAAAAACACTTGGATAGCTTTAGACGGAATAAAGTATTTGCCACGCACGATGGAGAATGGACGGATGAGTTGTTCATTTGGAACTTCGACGTGGAATAGCTCTTTTGCCAGTAGCTCTTTTCGTACAGTCCAATCAGAAAGGATAGCGATGCCAAGCCCGGCACTAACTGCTTCCTTTACGCTTTGGATACTACTGAATGTAAAGAAGCGCTTCAATTTTAAATGGTGTTGATGAATAAAGCGGTCACTATAAGCGCGTGTACCAGAACCACTTTCTCTTAATACCCATACTTGATCTTGGAGTGTGCTTTCATTTATTTCATTTGTGCGAAGTAGTGGATGATTTGGCGGGACGACGAGCTTCATTTCATCTTGCATAAACGTTTCAACGTCAACGTCGGCGTATACGACTTGCCCTTCCACTAAGCCGATATCGATTTGATTAGAGCGAAGGCGTTGTAAAACGTCTTCTGTATTTGAGATAAAAGTATGAACTTCGACGTGTGGATTTTCATTCGCATAGTTAGCCAGTATTTTTGGAAGTAAGTATTCGCCAATTGTAAAACTAGCACCGATGCGAAGAGTTCCTGTTACAACGTTATGTAGTTCGTTAATTTCTTGTTTGGCTTCTTCGTAAAGAGAGAGCATTTGCTTTGCGTGTATATATAGTATGTTTCCAGCCTCCGTCACTTGAACGTGCTTAGGAGAGCGCTGAATAAGTGTAGTTCCAAATTCGTTTTCTAAGTTGCGGATGTGCATACTTACGCCAGGCTGTGAAAGGTTTAATAATTCCGCTGCACGGGAGAAGTGTTTCTGTTCAACGACCGTAACAAAAATTTTTAAAATGTCGACGTTCATGTAATGGGCTCCTTTCGTTTTCTTTCATCTTATCATAAGTATTTCTAATGATAGAGATTCAATATTGATATTAAACTTATTATAGAAACTCTCTTATAATGTAAGTAGAAAGAACATGCATGTTCCAATACGATTATTGGAGTGGTTCAAAGTGGAACAAACACTTGTTATACAAAAGAAGAAGGGCTTTGGATTTTCGCAAGGGATTGGGATTACACTATTAATCGCAATTGCGGCGAAATATTTAGCAGAGCTTCCATTTTTAAATATTATGGGACAATTAGTAATTGCTATTCTAATTGGGATGGTTTGGCGCGCGGCAATCGGGATTCCTCAAGAAGCGATAGCGGGAACGAACTTTGCGAGTAAGAAGTTGCTTCGCTTTGGGATCATCTTACTTGGAATGCGATTAAATCTTGTTGATATTGCGAAGGCGGGACCGAAAGTATTGGTTATCGCTGCGGTTGTTATTACATTTACGATTTTCGTTGTATATGGACTAACGAAAGTATTTAAAGTAGAGAAGAAGCTTGGAATTTTAACAGCATGCGGGACAGCAATTTGTGGGGCGGCTGCGGTCGTGGCAATTGCGCCGCAAGTGAAAGCGAAGGATGATGAAACGGCAGTTGGTGCCGCGATTATTGCTATTTTAGGTACAATATTTACATTTATTTATACGTTATTATATCCGGTGCTTGGCCTATCTCCATATGGATACGGAGTGTTCTCAGGGGCGACGCTGCATGAAATCGCTCATGTCATCGCAGCTGCGGCGCCAGGGGGAAGCACGGCTGTAGATATCGCAGTTATCGTGAAACTAACGCGCGTTGCAATGCTTGTGCCAGTAGCGATTTTAATTGGATTATGGTTTGGTAAGAGTGAAGGAAGCAAGGAAAAAAAATCATGGCGCGACCTTCCAATTCCATGGTTCATCTTCGGATTTTTAGCGATGAGTGCAGTGCATTCGCTCGGGGTTATACCAGAAGTTGTTGCCGGCTACATTGTTGTCATTGCTTACATGCTTATAGCAATGGCGATGGCGGGGCTTGGTTTAAATGTAGAGTTTAAAACGTTC
Organism: Bacillus cereus group sp. N6; assembly: GCF_016483705.1. NCBI lineage: Bacteria > Bacillati > Bacillota > Bacilli > Caryophanales > Bacillaceae > Bacillus > Bacillus cereus group sp. N6. The sequence goes on along the minus strand of NZ_JAEHBI010000033.1, from coordinate 41,467 downwards.
CGTAAGTTAGGAAGTAAGGCATTCGTGGCGGGGCTGATCGGCTCGGTTTGCCTTTCTATTCTTGGATACGTTCTTGTATATGTATTAGGATTTATGTAGTAGGACGAAGAAGCTGTTCCAAAAGATATTTTGGGACAGCTTTTTTCTTATGATTATAGTGCTACGGATGTCGATATATGTAAAAAATCGCTGATATAAATTGAATTACTCTTGTACTTGGTTAGAGAAGATGTTCAGTGAAATGTTTTACTGAAATTTGTAAAGATATCTTTACTTATAACTGGAAAATATTTATAATTAAAGTAAAGATATCTTTACTTTTGAAGGTGGAGCCTATGGGTGTGAAAAATAAAATAAAAGAGTTAAGAAAGCAACATCATATAACGCAAGTTGAAATGGCAAAGGCGATGCAGGTGACGCGGCAGACGATTGTGGCGATTGAAAACCACCATTATAACCCGAGTCTAGAGTTATCCCTAAAAATCGCCAAATATTTTGGGGTGAAGGTGGAGGAAATATTTACGCTAGAGTAAGGGGAGAAAAAATGAACGATACTAAAAGGTTATTTATCGGTGCGACTTTTGGATTGTTTTTGGGAGACATTGTAGTTCATATTATGAATCCGGCTATACCAATTTTACCGCTCGTAGTGAGTAACGTTTTAGCGATTGTATTTTTGATAGTGTATTCGTATTACAAAAAGCGTAAGTACAAAAAAGAAGAACTTCCAGATATAGATGAGCGAGTAAATGAAAATATAAAAAAATATGTAAATGTCTCATTTGTATTCACGTTTCTATTGCTTATTGTTTATATTGTTGCGAGTAAAGCAATAGGCAGGGCTGTTATACCAGTGCAAGAGATATTTCTGATATGTAGTTCCTTATTTGCGGGTAGTCTCATCATAGGAGTTATGGTAGGAAAACGAGCATAGCGATAGGAGGAATGAAAAATGCAAGATGAGTTTGAGAGATTTCAGTCAGATAAAGCGTTTAAATATGTAGGGTTATTTTTTACGATTAGTTTAGCAATATGGAGTTTATATAATTTAATTGTTGATGGAAATGCTGGTATGCCGTTTGTTTTATTTGTACTAGGGCAGTGTGTGTATTTTCTCGTGAACTATTGGCCGAAGTGGAAGTATAGAAATCAGAAAGAGGCTGATCATGTATAAGTTTGGCATCGCCTGAGTAAGAGATAAATAGAAAAAGGGGAACTGGGATGGGATTACCGGTATTATGTGTTGCTACGGCTATTTTTGCTTTGTTTTGGGGAATGCAGAACTTCTCTCGTAATCCAGTGCCAAGTATTTGTATTATGATTGGTACTGTAGGTTTATCGTATTATTTATTACTATCAGCCCATTATCATAAAACAGCAACGAGTGTTGTCGTTGGAGCACTTATTTTATGTTGTGGTCGTGCTGTACAAAAGGGGTTATTTCCGTAAAAGCTGTTTATACAAAGGGTATAAACAGCTTTTTGTATTTTTTTTACAAAACACTTGAAAGTTACGTAACGTCATCTTTTATAATGAAGGGGAAGAGGTGATGGTAGTGATTTCAATACAACAATTGACGAGAGAAACAGGGGTTACAGTACGTACACTACGTTATTATGATCAAATAGATTTATTAAAGCCGAGCGGAAAAACAGAGGGTGGACATCGGTTATATAGTGAAACTGACGTTATTCGTCTGCAACAAATTTTATTTTTAAAGGAAATGGGCTTTTCATTAAAAGAGGCTGCGAATATGTTAGTAAAAGGTGAGCTGGATTTAAAGGATTCTCTTGAAAAACAACTTCGATTTGTACAGGAAGAACAAAAGAAATTTAATCGAATGGAGCGAGTTTTACGAGCTGTTGTTTATTCGGTAGATGTGGAGGGAGAATTGGATTGGAAAGTTATGTTTGAACTGATTCAGCTTTCGAAACAGTCGTCTCGTATACGTGAAATATTTCAAAATGAAGTATTTTCAAAGGAAGAACAAAAATTGCTTCATAACTTGCCAAATATGAGTGAAGAAGATCCGAATGTTTTAGAATGGGTAGATTTATTAAAGCAATTACGTACTTTTATGAAAGACGGCAAAGAAGCCGCGAGTGATGAGGTACAAGAGGCAACGAAGAAATTAACGCAGAAGTGTTTAGAAATGGCAAATGGTGATGAAGCGTTTTTAGATAAGTTATGGGAAGTTAGAAAATCGAAGGAAGATTCACAGAAAATGAGCATGTATCCAATCGAAGAAGAACTTTTAATATATATGGATGAAGCTTTTCGTATTTATGATGAAAAGGAGAAGGATAAATGAGTATACTCGCAGAATATCGTTGGTATTTTTTAATTGGGGCAGAAATTGTATTTTGGTTATCAGCTATCGGTTTCTTTTTACTTCGCTACGGATTCCGTTTGAAAAAGGCGAGTTTTATTATGGGGATTGTACTACTCATAAATGAAGTGTTTATTTTAACTTTAGGGGTAGTGGACTATTATCAAACAGGAAAGTTCTCTAACTTTCAGATCATTACTGTCATTATTTTATTATATGCGGTCTTCTACGGGAAAAAGGATTTGAAGAAGCTTGATATATTTGTACAAAAATTAGTTGCGAAATGGCGGAATGAACCAGCGCCTATTATTGAAGAACATATAGAATTAACAGGTATGGCCTATGCGAAGCAGGAAATAAAAAATTGGGTATTGCATCTTAGTTTGTTTGTTGTAGTTCATATTTTCTTTTTCTTCTTGTATGGGTTTGTACCGTTTGAACAATGGGGCAGTTGGTTAGAAACGGGAATCGTTTTAAATAAAGCAGCTAGTCGTGTTAGCCAAGTTTGGGCGATTATACTTTTAGTGGATGCAGTTATTTCATTTTCATATGTTCTTTTCCCGAAAAAAGAGAAAGGGAAAGAAAAGCTACTTTCGTAGAGGAAAGTAGCTTTTTCTAGTATACCAATAGTTTGTATAGGCGAGGATAATAATAGGAAAAACAGGTTTTATATGCTTATTTCTCTTTAGTTTAGTAGCATGCTCACAACCTAACATTACAATTGATAAGAAGAATGATGTCATTGTAAAGGAAGCAGGAACTTCCAATCTAGATAAATTCAAAAAGTTCGTTTTGAATGTGGAACAAGAGGAAGTTGATAAAATAAGAATTGTACAGTATACACATGAAGGTGATCCGGTTTTTCAAACGTTAGAGCATAGTGGGAAAGATATAATTCATATGTTAGATAATAGGAAAGATCGATTTGCTGATAATCATACAGATATAGATGAAGATAGCTGTAAAAGGATTGTTAAAGAGCAGCATGAATCACAAACGGCTTATAGGTTAATAGACTGTGCGAATGAAAATGGGCGCAATGGATATGATTTATTATATGTACTTAAAAAATAGAGTTAGTCGAGGAAGGAAGTTTTTACTCCTTCCTTTTTCTATGTATATATTGTCGAAAATTTTACCGAATATCTGTTCGTTTTTTTAGGTTTTTTATGGGCATTCGTGGTAAAATGGGAATACAGATTTTTTACGAGGAGGTCGGTTTTGTTTGGAACATCAATTTGAAATTATTTCAGCGTACTCCCCGCAAGGTGATCAGCCGGTAGCTATAGAGAAGCTTGTAGAGGGAATTAATAGTGGAAAGAAAAAGCAAGTGTTGCTTGGGGCGACGGGAACGGGTAAGACATTTACAATTTCAAATGTCATTAAAGAAGTGCAGAAGCCAACACTTGTCATGGCTCATAATAAAACGTTAGCAGGACAGTTATATAGTGAGCTGAAAGATTTTTTTCCTAACAATTCAGTGGAGTATTTTGTTAGTTATTACGATTATTATCAGCCAGAAGCGTATGTGCCGCAAACAGATACTTTTATTGAAAAGGATGCGCAGATTAATGATGAAATCGATAAATTGCGTCACTCAGCAACGTCTTCCTTATTTGAAAGAGACGATGTTATTATCGTTGCGAGTGTTTCGTGTATATATGGTTTAGGTTCTCCAGAAGAGTACCGCGAGTTAGTTGTTTCACTTCGAGTTGGTATGGAGAAGGACCGCAATCAATTGCTTCGTGACCTTGTTGATGTGCAGTATGGACGTAATGATATTGATTTCAAGCGTGGTACATTCCGTGTGCGCGGAGATGTAGTTGAAATCTTCCCAGCATCACTTGATGAGCATTGTATTCGAATTGAATTTTTCGGCGATGAAATCGATCGTATTCGCGAAGTAAATGCGTTAACAGGTGAAGTATTAGCAGAACGTGATCATGTAGCAATCTTCCCAGCATCTCACTTCGTTACACGTGAGGAAAAAATGAAGGTCGCTATTGAAAATATCGAAAAAGAATTAGAAGAACGTTTAAAGGAATTAAATGATAATGGCAAGTTGTTAGAAGCACAGCGTATAGAACAGCGTACTCGTTATGATTTAGAAATGATGCGTGAGATGGGATTTTGTTCAGGGATTGAAAACTATTCCCGTCATTTAACACTTCGTCCGGCGGGTGCAACGCCATATACGTTATTAGACTATTTTCCGGAAGATTTCTTAATTGTTATGGATGAGTCACACGTATCAGTACCACAAGTAAGAGCGATGTATAACGGGGACCAAGCACGTAAGCAAGTACTTGTGGATCATGGGTTCCGTTTGCCATCAGCTTTAGATAATAGACCGCTTACGTTTGATGAATTTGAAGGGAAAACGAATCAAGTTATTTACGTTTCGGCAACGCCAGGACCGTACGAGTTAGAGCAGGCACCGGAGGTAATAGAACAAATTATTCGTCCAACAGGGCTTTTAGATCCACCAATTGATATACGACCAATTGAAGGGCAAATTGATGATTTATTAGGAGAAATTCAAGATCGCATTGCAAAAAATGAACGTGTATTAATTACGACCTTAACGAAGAAGATGTCAGAGGATTTAACAGATTACTTAAAAGATGTAGGAATTAAAGTAAACTATCTTCACTCTGAAATTAAAACGTTAGAACGTATTGAAATTATCCGTGACCTTCGCCTTGGTAAGTTTGATGTGCTTGTTGGTATTAACTTATTACGAGAAGGATTAGATATTCCAGAAGTATCACTTGTAGCGATTTTAGATGCTGATAAGGAAGGATTCTTGCGTTCAGAGCGGTCATTAATTCAGACAATTGGTCGTGCGGCACGTAATGAAAACGGCCGCGTTATTATGTACGCAGATCGTATAACAAGATCAATGGGAATTGCAATTGAAGAAACGCAGCGTCGTCGTACTATACAAGAAGCTTACAATAAAGAGCATGGCATTACGCCGAAAACGATTCAAAAAGGCGTGCGTGATGTGATCCGTGCAACGACAGCTGCTGAAGAGCCGGAAATGTATGAAGCGGCACCAGCTAAGAAGATGACGAAAAAAGAGCGTGAAAAGACAATTGCGAAGATGGAAGCAGAGATGAAAGAAGCAGCAAAAGCGTTAGATTTCGAGCGTGCAGCTGAATTAAGAGATTTACTATTAGAATTAAAAGCGGAAGGGTGAACAGAGTGAGCATAAGCAAGGGTTTTATTGTCGTAAAAGGTGCTAGAGCACATAACTTAAAAAATATTGATGTAACCATTCCGAGAAATCAGCTTGTTGTTGTGACGGGATTGTCTGGTTCAGGGAAATCATCATTAGCGTTTGATACGATTTATGCAGAAGGGCAACGCAGATACGTAGAATCGTTATCTGCGTATGCACGCCAGTTTTTAGGACAAATGGATAAACCTGACGTGGATACGATTGAAGGATTGTCACCAGCGATTTCAATCGATCAAAAAACGACGAGTCGTAATCCTCGTTCAACAGTTGGAACGGTTACGGAGATTTATGATTATTTACGTTTATTATTTGCGCGAATTGGTACGCCGATTTGTCCGAATCATGGTATTGAAATTACATCACAAACAGTAGAGCAGATGGTAGACCGTGTACTTGAATATCCTGAACGTACGAAATTACAAGTGTTAGCTCCTATCGTTTCTGGGCGTAAAGGTGCACATGTGAAAGTGCTTGAAGACATTAAGAAGCAAGGATATGTTCGTGTACGTGTTGATGGTGAAATGCTTGATGTATCTGAAGATATTGCGTTAGATAAAAATAAGAAGCATTCCATTGAAGTTGTAATTGACCGTATTGTTGTAAAAGAAGGGATTGCAAGCCGTCTCGCGGATTCACTTGAAAGTGCATTAAAGCTTGGCGGGGGCCGAGTGTTAATTGATGTAATGGGAGAAGAGGAACTTCTATTTAGTGAACATCATGCTTGTCCGCATTGTGGCTTTTCAATCGGAGAATTAGAGCCGCGCATGTTCTCATTCAATAGTCCATTCGGGGCGTGTCCTTCTTGTGATGGACTTGGTTCAAAGTTAGAGGTGGATTTAGAACTTGTCATTCCGAATTGGGATTTATCATTAAATGAACATGCGATTGCGCCTTGGGAACCGACAAGCTCACAATATTACCCACAGCTTTTACAATCTGTATGTAATCATTACGGCGTTGATATGGATATGCCTGTGAAAGATATACCGAAAGATTTATTTGATAAAGTGTTGTACGGAAGCGGTGAAGAGAAGGTTTATTTCCGCTATGTAAATGAATTTGGTCAAGTAAAGGAAAATGAGATTTTATTTGAAGGTGTTATTCCAAATATCGAACGTCGTTATCGTGAAACGAGTTCTGATTATGTTCGTGAGCAAATGGAAAAGTATATGGCAGAGCAAGCTTGTCCGAAGTGTAAAGGTGGACGCTTAAAGCCTGAGAGTTTAGCTGTTTTCGTTGGTGATAAAACGATTGCTGATGTAACGAAGTATTCTGTTCAAGAAGTACAGGAATTCTTCTCGAATGTGGAGCTAACGGAGAAACAACGAACAATTGCTCATTTAATTTTAAGAGAAATCCAAGAGCGCGTTGGGTTCTTAGTGAACGTCGGTTTAGATTATTTAACGTTAAGTCGTGCTGCAGGAACTTTATCAGGTGGTGAGGCGCAGCGTATTCGTTTAGCGACACAAATCGGTTCTCGTCTGACTGGCGTACTTTACATTCTTGATGAGCCTTCTATCGGTTTACATCAGCGCGATAACGATCGTCTTATTCGTACGTTGCAAGAAATGCGTGATTTAGGAAATACGTTAATTGTCGTTGAACATGATGAAGATACGATGATGGCTGCTGATTATTTACTTGATATCGGACCTGGTGCAGGTATTCACGGTGGTCAAGTTGTATCAGCGGGGACGCCAGCTGAAGTGATGCAAGATGATAATTCGCTAACAGGTAAGTATTTAAGCGGTAAAGAGTTTATTCCGGTTCCGCTTGAAAGACGTAAAGGTGACGGACGTAAAGTGGAAATTGTCGGTGCAAAAGAGAATAACTTAAAGAATGCAAAGATGTCATTCCCGCTGGGTACGTTTGTAGCGATAACGGGTGTATCTGGTTCCGGTAAAAGTACGATGATTAATGAAGTACTATATAAATCGTTAGCACAAAAGTTATATAAAGCGAAAGCGAAGCCAGGTACTCATAAAGAAATTAAAGGTCTTGAGCATTTAGATAAAGTAATCGATATTGATCAATCGCCAATCGGGCGTACACCACGTTCTAATCCAGCGACGTATACAGGTGTATTCGATGATATTCGTGATGTGTTTGCACAAACGAATGAAGCGAAAGTGCGTGGGTATCAAAAAGGACGTTTCAGCTTTAATGTAAAAGGTGGACGTTGTGAAGCGTGCCGTGGTGATGGAATTATTAAAATCGAAATGCACTTCTTACCAGACGTATACGTTCCGTGTGAAGTTTGTCATGGTAAACGTTATAACCGCGAAACGTTAGAAGTGAAGTATAAAGATAAGAACATTTCTGAAGTGTTAGGGATGACAATTGAAGATGGAGTAGAGTTCTTCGCTAATATCCCAAAAATTAAGCGTAAACTTCAAACGCTTGTAGATGTCGGGCTTGGTTATATGAAATTAGGGCAGCCAGCTACTACGTTATCTGGAGGAGAAGCACAGCGCGTGAAATTAGCTTCTGAATTACACCGTCGTTCTACTGGGCGTACGTTATATATTTTAGATGAGCCAACGACTGGTTTGCATGCGCATGATATCGCGCGTCTTCTAGAAGTGCTGCAACGCCTTGTTGAAAGTGGCGAGACAGTTCTTGTTATTGAACATAATTTAGATGTAATTAAAACAGCTGATTATATCGTTGATCTTGGACCAGAGGGCGGAGACAAGGGTGGACAAATCGTTGCTTCCGGAACGCCAGAGCAAGTAGTGAAAGAAGAGCGCTCGTATACAGGTAAGTATTTAAAAGATATTTTAGTTCGTGATAAAGCGAGAATGAAAGAAAAAATAAAAGAAGTAGAATTATCACAATAAGTGTATTCATAAAAACCGAGTGGGAATGACACTCGGTTTTTATTTTATCCCGCTATTTGTGGGCAACCCGATTGGTTTAACTAATAATCAGTGGGATGAACAAAATCCCCACTGATTAAAAATTCGCTTTATAGGGGGAGAAGATGGAGTTTGTAGATGTTTTAAGAAAGAAAAATATGAAAGTAAGAGAGTTTCAAAGTTGGGGTGTATATTTTCGCAAACGCTGGGAGGGTCATTTTGCAAACCATTTAAGTGATGAGGAAAAAGAAGACATTTTCCTGTATGGAGATAAGTATACATGTGGGTATCTTTGGCACATATTTAGTTATGAGAAAAAGAAGTGTTTAGAGGGTGAAGAAGCGGAGAACGCGTTTCATAATGAAGTGAAAAAGGGTTGCTATATCTTCTATCAACACTGTGATGATGTACTGCTAATAAAAGATGCGAGTTTATTAATTATGGATGATATATTATGTGAAACAGATGATATGTATAAAGGTGATATCTATATTGTAGATAAAGATTTCACTTGGACCTTTGTGAAAACCCATGAGCACAGATGGTGTGGCCCGTATTTCACAAGTGAATGTTAGTAGGTATACAAGCATGAAGAGTAGAATAAGTTGATATAAGTATTTGTATGATACTTGCGTTTCTTATCTATTAGCGTATGATGAAATATATATGTCAAAAGGATGTGTAAGAAAATGAGATGGATTGTATCACTTCTTGTAAATAGCGTTGTGTTAATCGCTGTATCGGGACTTTTAAAAGGGATTGCGCCAGACGCGTTTTACGTAGCAAATATACAGACTGCAATTATTGCGAGTATTATCTTAGCTGTTTTAAATGTGTTCGTAAAACCGTTTTTAATTTTAATTACGCTACCGATTACTCTTGTAACTTTCGGGTTCTTCTTAATTGTCATTAATGCGATTACGTTAAAAATAGCAGATTCATTATTAGGAGATGCATTTAATATATCAGGGTTCGGTGTAGCGATCGTTGCGGCAATTTGTATTTCAATTTTTAATATGATTATTGAAAAGGTAATTGTAGAACCTTTATATGAAAAAAAGAGAAAATGACAAAAAGAAAAACATTTCATGATGTGTATGAAATGTTTTTTTCTATTTATTAGAAACCGTATTTCTTGTTTCCAGAAAAAAATGGTACAATATCCGGTAGAATGGAATTTCACATCAAATGAGACTGAACCCGCAGCGGAGTGGAGGTTTATACATATGCCGAAAGTAAGGACAAAAGATTTAATTGAACAATTTCAATTGGAGTTAATAAGTGGTGAAGAAGGAATTCATCGTCCGATTGATACAAGTGATTTATCACGACCTGGAATTGAAATGGCAGGATTTTTTACATATTATCCAGCTGATCGCGTGCAGCTTCTTGGAAAGACCGAGCTTACGTTCTTTGACACGTTAACGACAGAGCAAAAACAAGAGAGAATGAAAGCGCTTTGTACTGAGGAGACGCCATGTATTATTATAACTCGTAATCAAGATGTACCAGATGAGTTACTGCATGCATCACGTGAATCAGGCATGCCTTTATTACGTTCTGCTCAAACGACAACAAGATTATCAAGTCGTTTAACAAATTATTTAGAAGGTAAGTTAGCACCAACAACAGCTGTACATGGTGTGTTAGTAGATATTTACGGTGTTGGTGTTTTAATTACAGGTCAAAGTGGTGTCGGTAAAAGTGAGACAGCTCTTGAGCTTGTAAAACGTGGTCACCGTCTTGTTGCGGATGATAGTGTAGAAATTCGCCAAGAAGATGAAGACACATTAGTAGGAAGCTCACCAGATTTAATTGAGCATTTATTAGAAATTCGTGGTCTAGGTATCATTAACGTTATGACGTTATTCGGTGCAGGGGCAGTGCGAAATTATAAGCGTATTACGCTTGTTATTAATCTTGAAATTTGGGATCAAAAGAAAAATTACGATCGCTTAGGTCTTGATGAAGAGAAGATGAAGATTATTGATACAGAGCTTACGAAGATTACACTTCCAGTTCGTCCTGGTCGAAACTTGGCTGTTATTATTGAAGTAGCAGCGATGAACTTCCGTTTAAAACGTATGGGAGTCAATGCAGCACAACAGTTCTCTGAACGATTAATGAGTGCGATTGAGTTAGGAAATCAGGAGTAAACTTTGGAGAGGGAGGTCATACATATGCTGTTAGGTTCTGTACCACAGCTTGACCGTGTAGCGATCCAACTTGGGCCGTTTCCTGTATATTGGTACGGGATTATTATCGGTACAGGCGTGCTATTAGGTCTTTGGCTAGCAACTCGCGAGGGAGAAAGACTAGGTATTCCAAAAGATACATTTGTTGACCTTGTATTAATTGCAGTACCGATCGCGATTCTATTTGCGAGAATGTACTATGTTATTTTTGAATGGGAATATTACGCGCAAAACCCGAGTCAAATTATTAATATTCGTCAAGGTGGCTTGGCGATTCATGGTGGTTTAATCGGGGCTGTTATTACAGGGGTTCTTTTTGCGAAACGACGCGGGGTTTCATTCTGGAAGTTGGCTGATATTGCTGCGCCAAGTATTTTACTAGGACAAGCAATTGGCCGATGGGGAAACTTTATGAACCAAGAGGCACATGGTGATGAAGTAACGAGACAGTTTTTAGAAGGGCTTCATTTACCGGATTTCATTATTAATCAAATGTATATTGAGGGTGTGTACTATCATCCGACATTTTTATATGAATCATTATGGAATTTTGCAGGTGTCATTTTATTACTTGCATTACGAAAAGTGAATTTACGACGCGGGGAATTATTCTTCACATATTTAATTTGGTATTCAGTAGGGCGCTTCTTCGTAGAAGGCTTACGTACAGATAGTTTAATGTTAGGACCACTTCGTATCGCACAAGTAATGTCAATTGGACTTGTTGTTATTTCTATTATTTTCATTATTGTGAGACGAAAAATGGGGCAAGCTGATAAAAGATATTCGGAAAATTAGAGAAAAGTAGCATCTTATTATAAGGTGCTGCTTCTTTCATATTCAGGAAAGAGAAGGGACTAAGGCAATGAGAATAAATACAGTGTTATTTGATTTAGATGGAACTTTAATTAATACAAACGAACTTATTATTTCTTCTTTTTTACATACGTTACATACATATTATCCAAATCAATATAAGCGTGAAGATGTATTGCCATTTATCGGCCCTTCTTTACATGATACTTTCAGCAAGATTGATGACAACAAGGTTGAAGAGATGATTACATGTTATCGTCAATTTAACCATGATCATCACGATGAATTAGTGGAAGAATATGAAACTGTATATGAAACAGTTCAAGAGTTGAAGAAGCAAGGCTATAAAGTTGGTATTGTTACAACGAAAGCGAGACAAACAGTTGAGATGGGATTAAAGTTGTCAAAGCTTGATGAATTTTTTGATGTGGTCGTGACAATTGATGATGTGGAGCATGTGAAACCACATCCAGAACCACTTCAAAAAGCGCTTGAGTTATTAGATGCGAAACCGGAAGAAGCATTGATGGTTGGGGATAATCACCACGATATTGTTGGCGGACAAAATGCGGGTACGAAAACAGCTGCTGTCTCATGGACGTTGAAAGGTAGAGCATATTTAGAGGCTTACAAGCCGGACTTTATGCTAGATAAAATGAGTGATTTGCTACCGATTTTGTCTAATATGAACCGTTCATAAAGGTCCAAGTAAGTTAGTAGGGGGGCTGTTTCCCTACTAACTTACAGTTTCACTTTTTAGTAGAGGAGCGAGTTAAGTGCGACGGACAACGCGCTATCCTGTTTCGGGAGAAAATTCATTATGGAATGTGTATAAAACAGTGTCTTTTTGGAAGGTAATGAAAAACTTTATTATTATCCAAATTGCGCGTTATACACCATTTTTATCCGTCAAGAATTGGTTGTACCGTACATTTTTACGGATGAAAGTCGGAAAGAAAACATCAATTGCGCTTATGGTAGTGCCGGATATTATGTTCCCAGAAAAGATAACTGTGGGAGAGAATTCAATTATCGGCTATAATACAACGCTTTTAGCACATGAATATTTAATTCGCGAATATCGACTTGGAGAGATTGTCATAGGAAATGAAGTGATGATTGGAGCAAATGCGACTATATTACCAGGTGTGAAAATTGGGGATGGCGCGATTGTTTCAGCTGGCACACTTGTTCATAGAGATGTACCAAGTGGTGCTTTCGTGGGTGGAAATCCAATGCGTGTTATTTATACGAAAGAAGAAATGGATGCTAGAGAAGGTTGATGCTAAAAATGTAACATTTCTCTTCTTTTTTAATGAATAAAAAGGAAATAATTGAGTATAATATACTGTTTTGTTTTTTACGGAATCGTTTATACTTATAGATAGAAGAATGTGTGAACGAAGAAAACAAAAAACTGGAGGATATATGGGGAAAAATCAAGGAATATATAAGGAGAACGGACAAGTTATCTCTTTTAATCAATTATCGGACTTCTTTTATAAAAAAGGGATGAGGGCTTACAAAGGGCAGAAATTGCAAGATGCAATTAAATATTTTCGAAGAGCGGCACAAAGTGAGAAGGAGCCGTTTATTTTATGCCAATTAGCAACAGTATTATCTGAGGCTGGTGAATATCAAGAGTCGAATCAAATCTTCTTTAAGCTTGTTAGATCTAATCCAGAACTTGAACAGTGCTATTATTTTATTGCAAATAATTATGCATATATGGGGCTATTTCAGCAGGCGAAAAAGTATGCGGATCGTTATTTAGAAGTTGCAGAAGAGAAGGAATTTGTAGAAGATACACTAGAATTACTTGAAATTATGGAAGAAGAAGCGATGGGTGAGGAAGAGATTGAGGATGAAGATGATCTAATTGTTATGCAGGAAGAAGCGAATCGTTATATTCGTAACGGACAATTGGAAGAAGCAATTGCTACATTAGAAATTGTTACAAAAGATTATCCGGAATTTTGGTCGGGTCATAATAATTTAGCCATTGCACATTTTCAATCTGGTAATGTAGATAAAGCTCTGAAGTTAACGGAAATGATTTTAGAGAAAAACCCTGGTAATATACATGCGCTTTGTAATACGCTTATTTTCCTATATTCAATTGGAGAGCATAAACAAGTAGAAGCGTTAGCGGAACAGTTAGTTTCAGTATATCCGATTTCGTTCGAGCATCGTTTGAAACTTGGAACGACACTTGCAACAATTGGCCATTTTGAGCCTGCATATAAATGGTTCAAAGTATTAAAGCGTCAAGGATACGAGGGAGACGTTAGTTTTTATTATTGGTTTGCATATTCTGCTTATATGGTGGAAGATCAGCAAGTAGCTGAAAAAATGTGGCAGCATGTTATAGAATTGCACCCTGATAAAAAGGGAAAAGAACCGTGGAATGCGCTGAATTTAGCAGATAAAGGACAAAACGTATTATTTGAAGAATTACGAAAATCATTTCAACAAAGTGCGACGCTAGAGGAACAAATGCTAGCTTTATATTTAATGAATGAATTGTCAACGCCAGAGAAGGTGGGATTCTTCTTTGATGTAACACAGGCGAAGAACGGTGTTCCAATCGTATCGCAACTTGCAAAGTATTTCTTTTTACTTAATAGCCATAAGAGCATTCCAGCTGATTTACAGCAATTTGAACAGTGCGCGCAAATTGCGGATGCTTTATATAATTATACGAAAAAAGATGATGAATTAATCGAAGAGTGTTTACAATTTTGGTTTTGTACGTTCATACGTTTATATACATCTGGGGCAGTTTTTACAAATGTATACGGCTGGTCAGCTGCGGTTGAATATATTGTGCGCGGCGAACAAGGAAATAAGATGACACAGTCGGAGCTTGGAGATGTATATAATGTATCTGTAGCGACTGTTCGAAAGTATGTGCAGGCTGTTAAGCGTACGCACACATAGGGTAAGCAAATCATTGGGAAAAAAATGATGCTAACAGTATAATGAGGGTAACTTAATTGTGTAGGAATGAATAGGAGTGAATAGTGTGTCAGAAGAAAAAATTTATGATGTCATTATTATTGGTGCAGGACCAGCTGGTATGACAGCTGCAGTATATACATCTCGTGCGAATTTAAGCACATTAATGCTTGAACGTGGTATCCCAGGTGGCCAAATGGCAAACACAGAAGATGTAGAGAACTACCCAGGTTATGAGTCTATTTTAGGACCAGACTTATCAAATAAAATGTTCGAGCATGCGAAGAAATTTGGTGCTGAATATGCATATGGTGATGTGAAAGCAGTCATCGATGGTAAAGAATACAAAACAATTATTGCTGGTAAAAAAGAATATAAAGCACGTGCAATTATCGTTGCAAGCGGTGCAGAGTATAAAAAAATTGGTGTGCCAGGCGAAACAGAACTTGGCGGCCGTGGTGTATCATATTGTGCAGTATGTGATGGGGCTTTCTTTAAAGGAAAAGAACTTGTAGTTATTGGTGGTGGAGATTCTGCTGTTGAAGAGGGTGTGTTCTTAACACGCTTCGCATCAAAGGTAACAATCGTTCACCGTCGTGACACTCTTCGTGCACAGAAAATTTTACAAGATCGTGCTTTCCAAAACGAGAAAGTTGATTTCATTTGGAATCACACTATAAAAGAAATTAACGATGCAAATGGTAAAGTGGGAAGCGTAACACTTGTAGACGTAAACAGTGGAGAAGAGAAGGAAGTCAAAACTGATGGCGTGTTCATATACATCGGTATGTTACCACTATCAAAACCATTTGTTGAACTAGGTATTACAAATGAAAATGGTTACCTTGAAACAAATGAGCGTATGGAAACGAAAGTTCCTGGTATTTTCGCCGCTGGAGATGTTCGTGAAAAAATGCTACGTCAAATTGTAACGGCAACAGGTGATGGTAGTATCGCAGCACAAAGTGCACAACATTACGTAGAAGAATTATTAGAAGAACTAAAAACAGTATCAGAAAAATAAGGGATAATATGCCTTTTGAGAAGAAAGCTACCGATAGGAGCTTTCTTTTTTTTTTTTATTATGAAAATGTCAAAGTTTTGTCAAAAAATATTAAGATTATAAGCTTTCTTATTGATATACTGGACTTTACGGAAAAATCACTATAAGAAATGAGGAATTTATTCAGTATGGAATGGCGTAATATATATCGTGGATTTTGTATGGGCGTTAGTGATTTAATTCCTGGTGTGAGCGGCGGTACAATCGCTGTTGTGTTAGGGATTTATGAACAATTGCTTGCGGCAATTAGTGGATTCTTTAGTCGCGAATGGAAAAAGCATTTAGGGTTTTTAATTCCCCTTGCAGCTGGTGTGGCAGCAGCGTTTTTAACATTAAGTCACGTTATTAAATATTTACTTGCAAATCATTATGAACCGACTCAATTTTTCTTCCTCGGTTTAATTATTAGTATATTACCGATGTTAATGAGAGAAGCTGATGCAAAGTCTTCGTTTAAAGGTAAGCACATTGTTTTACTAATAGTTGCAGCAATTCTTGTTGCGATCACAGCTTTCTTTAAACCGGATAAGGCAGCAGATCCAATTACGACGTTAACAATTTTAAATGCAATTGGTTTATTTTTCGCAGGATGGATGGCTAGTATGGCTATGTTGCTTCCTGGAATCAGCGGATCATTTATTTTATTAATTATTGGTGTGTATCCGACAGCAATTAATGCTTTAACTACACTCAACTTACCTTTAATCGTAGTTATCGGTGCCGGTGTTATGGCGGGGTTTGTTGTAAGTAGTAAAGGAATTAGTTTCTTGTTAGATCGTTATAAAAGTATGACATTTGCGGCAATTATTGGACTTGTTATCGGCTCGATTGTAATTGTGTTCCCTGGTATTCCAACTGGAGGATTTTCAATTATAAGTTCAATTATTACCTTTATTTTAGGATTTGCGATTGTTACTTATTTCGGTAAGAAATAAGGACTTTAATCCCCTTGGCGATAAAAATCGTTAAGGGGATTTTTCATGCTATTCATTGAAAGTCTAGGCATTTACATTGCTTGTTCTAGAAAGCTTTTTTAAAATTGTTGAGTAGCATGTGCTTAGCGAAAGAGGACTGGCTCCTTCGTTGTAGCAAACTGTTTTTGATAGTATAATGAAATGAGTATGCAGTGAGAAATTTACTGCAAGTAGCTGAGGTGAAGAAACATGCAAAGAGTGACAAACTGTGTGTTAATTAGAGATAATGAAGTACTCTTACTCCAAAAACCTCGCCGAAATTGGTGGGTTGCACCGGGCGGGAAAATGGAGCGTGGTGAGACAGTAAGAGATTCCGTTGTTCGCGAGTATCGTGAAGAAACAGGTATTTATTTAAAGAACCCAGCGTTAAAAGGGGTCTTCACTTTTGTCATCCAAGAAGGTGATAAAGTTGTTTCTGAATGGATGATGTTCTCCTTTTTAGCGACAGATTTTGCAGGAGAAAACAAACTAGAGAGCGAAGAAGGCATCATTGGTTGGCATACATTTGACAAAATTGATGATTTAGCAATGGCACCAGGAGATTATCACATTATTGATTATTTAATTAAAGGAAATGGCATAATCTACGGTACATTTGTATATACCCCAGATTTTGAGTTGCTTTCATATCGATTAGATCCGAGTTAAACCGTCAAGGAGAGGATACGATGACAGAGAATAATGATATAAAAATGGTAATTATTACAGGAATGTCTGGAGCTGGAAAGACAGTAGCTTTACAAAGTTTTGAAGATTTAGGATATTTCTGTGTAGATAATTTACCACCGATGTTATTGCCGAAGTTTATTGAGCTTATGGCAGATTCAAAAGGGAAAATGAATAAAGTGGCACTTGGCGTTGATTTACGTGGCCGAGAGTTTTTCGAACATTTATGGGGAGCACTTGATGATTTATCAGAACGTACATGGATTATTCCTCATATTTTATTCTTAGATGCGAAAGATGGCACGCTTGTAACTCGTTATAAAGAAACGAGACGTTCGCATCCACTTGCACCAACTGGTTTGCCGTTAAAGGGAATTGAGATGGAGCGTGGCTTATTAACTGATATGAAGGCACGAGCGAATATTGTGCTGGATACATCGGATTTAAAACCGAAAGAATTACGTGAAAAAATTGTTCATCTGTTTTCAACTGAAACTGAGCAAGCATTTCGTGTAAATGTTATGTCATTTGGATTTAAGTACGGTATTCCAATTGATGCAGATTTAGTATTTGATGTTCGTTTTTTACCAAATCCATATTACATTCCACATATGAAGCCATTAACAGGACTAGATGAAGAAGTTTCATCGTATGTGCTGAAATTTAATGAGACACATAAGTTTTTAGAAAAATTGACGGATCTTATTACTTTCATGCTGCCTCATTATAAAAGAGAAGGCAAGAGTCAACTTGTAATTGCAATTGGATGTACAGGTGGACAGCATCGTTCTGTTACGCTTACAGAATACCTTGGGAAACATTTGAAACCAGAGTATAGCGTTCATGTATCTCATCGTGATGTGGAGAAGAGAAAGGGCCATTAAGGGATGAAAAAAGAGAGAAAACCTAAAATTGTTATCATGGGAGGCGGTACTGGACTCTCTGTTTTATTACGAGGATTAAAACAATATCCAGTTGATATTACAGCAGTTGTTACAATCGCTGATGATGGTGGCAGTTCAGGTAGATTACGTGATGAGCTCGAAATTCCACCCCCAGGTGACATTCGTAACGTACTTGTTGCGTTATCAGATGTAGAGCCGCTGGTGGAAGCTTTATTTCAGCATCGTTTCACAACGGGAGACGGGCTGAAAGGTCATGCGTTAGGAAATTTATTATTAGCGGGTATGACCTCGATTACAGGAGACTTCTTCCATGCGATTACGGAAACGAGTAAAGTGTTAAATGTCAGAGGACGTGTGTTACCGGCAGCGAACCAAAGTGCGGTACTTCATGCGGAACTAGAAGATGGAGAAATTGTAACAGGCGAATCAAAGATTCCTTATTCCGGGAAGAAGATTAACCGCGTCTTTTTAACTCCAGAAGATGTAGAGCCGTTACATGAAACGTTGGCTGAAATTAAACGAGCTGATTTACTTGTTTTTGGTCCAGGAAGTTTGTATACGAGTATATTACCGAATTTAGTTGTTAACAAAATTGGGGACGCTGTTCTTGCTGCAAAAGCGAAGAAGGTATATGTGTGTAATGTTATGACGCAAGCTGGTGAAACGATGGGATATACTGCGTTTGACCATGTGCAGGCGTTACATGATCATTTAGGTAAACCATTTATCGATACTGCAATTGTAAATAACCGTGATATTCCTTGTGAATTACGTCAGTTATATGAGGAAGAAATGTCGGCACCAGTTGTAGTAGATGAAGAGCGTTTTACAGAGAGCAATATTGATGTCATTCAAGATCAATTAGCGAAGTATGATGATCGTGTTGTAAGGCACGATACATTAAAACTAGCTTCTATTTTATATTCACTGTTGTAGATGTGCGTTGCCTCGTTTGAGGTAACGCTCATCATTTCATATAGGACAAGATTTTTGTTCCAAAGTAATCGTATAAGGAGGTGTTGACTGTGTCATTTGCATCAGAAACAAAGAAAGAGCTAACGAATCTTGAGGTGAAGGAATGCTGTGAGAAAGCAGAATTATCAGCATTACTTCGAATGAACGGATCGCTTTCTTTTTCAAACCGTCGTCTATCTATCGATATTCAAACGGAGAATGCGGCAATCGCAAGAAGGATTTATACGCTTTTGAAAAAAGGATATGACGTGACGGTAGAATTACTTGTTCGTAAAAAAATGCGATTGAAGAAAAATAATGTATATATTGTGCGGCTTGTTGAGAAGTCTCGCGAAATATTAGCTGATCTTCATATTGTTCGAGATGACTTTTCGTTTATCCGAAATATATCACAAGAATTGATTGAGAAGAAATGTTGTAAACGATCGTATTTACGTGGTGCATTTTTAGCAGGTGGTTCAGTAAATAACCCAGAAACATCATCTTATCATTTAGAGGTCTTTTCGTTATATAAGGAACATAATGATGCTATATGTGAACTGATGAACGGATTTGATTTAAATAGTAAGACGTTGGAAAGAAGAAAAGGGTACATTACGTATTTGAAAGAAGCAGAAAAGATTACGGAGTTTTTAAATATTATAGGCGCTCATAATGCACTTTTAAGATTTGAAGACATTCGAATCGTTCGCGATATGCGTAATTCAGTAAATCGTTTAGTGAACTGCGAAACAGCCAATTTAAATAAAACAATTGGTGCAGCGCTAAGGCAGATTGAAAATATCCGTTATATTGATGAGACGGTTGGTCTTGATATATTACCAGATAAACTGCGAGAAATTGCACAATTACGAAGAGATTATCAAGATGTAACATTGAAAGAGTTAGGCGAGATGGTATCCGGGGGGAAAATTAGTAAATCGGGTATTAATCATCGTTTGCGTAAAATCGATGAGATTGCAGAGAAATTACGCGCGGGGGAAACGGTAGCAAAAAAATAAGAGGTTAAAGGGGAAATGGAGCTGTGGTTCAAAAACGAGTTAAGGTTTCATTAAAAAACGGTTTACAAGCACGTCCGGCTGCGTTGTTTGTACAAGAGGCCAATCGCTTTCATGCGGATATCTTCATCGAGAAAGATGGAAAGACAGTGAATGCAAAGAGCATAATGGGGATTATGAGCTTAGCAATTGGAACTGGTAGCATGATAACAATTACAACAGAAGGTTCAGATGCAGAAGAAGCTTTAGAAGCATTAGCTGCATATATACAATAAGAAGCTATCGCGCATGTGCGATAGCTTTTTTGTTTTGTTGTGTGTGCGAATTAGCGGGGAGGGGGATTTAAGGGGTGTGTGCTTGTCGAGAATTGTCGGTAAGTCGATAAGTTGTGTCGAATCGTCGATATAATTGGAGTTACGGTCGATATATTTGAAACATCGCTGATATATTTAGGTTAATACTAGCTGGGGGATATTCGTGTGGAGGCCAATACATAAAAAAAGCGCCCTGTAATAGGGCGCTTCCGCTTTAAATCTATCCAGCTCCAGCGACTAAAATGGTCGGTGGCTTCGCTTCTTCCGACGAGGTAAAAAGCACCTCTTTGTCAGAAGCTCCATCCTCCTCCCATTCTAAACGAGCCGCTTCCGCTTTAAATATCTATTAACGATTTGTAAAGATCTTATCGATTAAGCCGTATTCTAGAGCTCTTTCAGCTGTCATGAAGTTGTCGCGGTCTGTGTCGCGTTGTAGTACTTCAAGTGGTTGACCTGTGCGGTCAGCAAGAATTTGGTTTAGTTTTTCACGTAAGAATAGGATACGTTTTGCAGCGATTTCGATTTCAGTCGCTTGACCTTGTGCTCCGCCAAGTGGTTGGTGAATCATTACTTCACTGTTTGGAAGTGCATAACGTTTTCCTTTTTCACCTGCTGCAAGTAAGAATGCACCCATAGATGCAGCCATACCGATACAGATTGTTGATACTTGTGGTTTAATAAACTGCATTGTATCGTAAATTGCCATACCTGCTGTGATAGAACCACCAGGGCTGTTGATGTAGATGTGAATATCTTTTTCTGGATCTTGAGATTCCAAGAATAAAAGCTGGGAAACGATTGAGTTAGCTACGTTGTCATCAATTGCACTACCAAGCATAATGATGCGGTCTTTTAATAGTCGAGAGTAAATATCGTAAGCGCGTTCTCCACGATTTGTTTGTTCAATTACTGTAGGAATTAAATTCATCTGTTATTTCCTCCTTATAAAGCTTTCTTAGTCTTATAATACAATTATGGTCAATAAAGGTCAAACGAAACCACTTTAAATCAAAAAAATATGTAGTTGTACCATGAATTATTCGCTATGTTTTTGAAATTCCCTGCTTATGTATCTTCAACATCATAACCGAATTACATAAATTTAAACGTCATGAAAGCTGTAGAAAAAAGAAAAGAACGCCTTTTTACTGAAGCGTTCTTTCGATATCTATTCTTTTAAAAGATAGGTTACTTTATTTAAAATCTTTTCGATGTGTTTCGCGTTTTTACTATACATTTCGCTTGCTGATTTCGACTTTGTTTCTAGGGAAAATAGTTCAAGATCAGCATGACATTTTTTTAAAGATGCTAATAATAAAGGTTTGTTTTGAGGAGAAGGCATTTGGAGTTTGTCATTGTAAATGTCGATAGTAAGTTGTCCGTATGAATCCACTTGACCGAGAAAGACATTTTCAATAACAACACCGAGTTTTTCTAATTCTGAATGTAGCCAAGCGCGGTTATGTCCGCTTGCTGAAAGAGGTTCATCTAGTACATTTCCATCCATAATAACAGTTTGTGGTTCTTTCTCATTTGGTACTTTTAAACCGATGTCTTTTGCTGTAAGTGGCTGGGAATCTTTCTTTAATAATACATTTAATTCTCCGCTCGGTTCTAAGACAGCAAATTCGACTTCAGCTACGCTGAACGCACTTTTTCCACGGAGAAGTTCCAGTAATTCGTCACTCGTATATTTTTCTTTCTTCAAGTTATCTTCGAGTATCTTTCCGTCTTTTATTAATACGGTAGATTTCCCTTCAAAGAAGTCCCGAGCTGTTTTGTTCTTTAAAGAGAGGATTCCTGTTAAAAAAGGTACCACAGCGAAAATGAGTATTGCAAAGACGCCGTGAAAAAATTTTGAATCGAGCCCTGTAGATACTTGGGCAGCGATGTCACCGATTGTCATTCCGGCTATGTATTCAAAAAAGGAGAGCTGAGAGATTTGTCTTTTCCCTAACCATTTCGTAATAGCGAATAAAATAATTAATATGAATACAGAGCGAAGAATGACAAGTGTCCATTCCGGCAGGTGAGACATAGTCATTTCCTCCAGTCTACTTAAAACCCTTTATATTGAGGTTCTTCACGTTCTAATAATGAAACTCTATTCTGTAAATCAGCGATGATGCTGTCCATTTCTAACATACATTCATGAAATACGCGTTTTGATTCCGCGTCCTGTGAATGTAGTGAAAGGGAGCTTAAGCTTGCTTGAGCGCCCCTTACACTAGCAAGGCAGGTTTTAACGCTAGCGATAACTGTCATACAAACACCTCTTATCCTTTCGGTTTGAATAGTAATGCACCAATGAATCCGAATATGATAGCAGCAGAAATACCAGCGCTTGTTACTTTAAACATTCCGGTAATGACGCCAACGATGCCGTGTTTTGCAGCTTCTTCCATTGCGCCGTGAACGAGGGCATTACCGAAACTTGTAATAGGTACAGTTGCCCCGGCTCCAGCAAAGTCGATTAATGGTTCATACAGGTTGAATCCGTCCAGTATAGCACCGGCAACAACGAGTGTTGCCATTGTATGAGCGGGTGTTAGCTTGCCAACATCAAACATAAGTTGGCCAATTACACATATGAGTCCGCCGATGACGAAAGCCCAGAAAAAAATCATTGCGTTGCACCTCCAAATTCAATCGAAACGGCGTGAGCGATACACGGAATCGTTTCTTCTTGTTGGAATGTAAGTGGAGATAGTAAAGCGCCTGTCGCAACGACAAGTATTTTTTTGAACTCTCCTCTTTTCATTCGGTTTAATAAATGACCGTACACGACTGTTGCGGAACATCCCGGTCCGCTAGCACCAGCTATGACAGGTTGCCCTTCTCTATAAATGAGTATGCCGCAATCTTGAAACTGTTCGCTCGTTACTTTCGTTCCGTGTTTATGTAGTAAGTCATAAGCAATTTCGCGACCGACATGTCCAAGATCACCTGTTACAATTAAGTCGTAATAAGAGGCGTCAATTTGTCGTTCGCGTAAATGGGCCTCAATCGTATCGACAGCTGCTGGGGCCATCGCACCACCCATATTAAAAGGATCTGTTAATCCCATATCAATCACTCGTCCGATTGTTGCAGATGTTACTCTAGGACCATGTCCGGTGTCGCTTAAAATAGCTGCGCCAGCTCCAGTTACTGTCCATTGTGCGGTAGGAGGTTTTTGACCGCCGTATTCAGTTGGATATCGGAACTGCTTCTCTACAGCGGCGTTATGACTAGATGCCCCGGTTAATAAATATTTTGCGCCTTTTGCATTTACAATACTTGCCCCGAGCGCTAATCCTTCCATGGAAGTAGAACATGCTCCGAATAATCCGAGATATGGTGTTCCGAGTGTACGGCAGGCAAAGCTTGTTGGAGTGATTTGATTAATTAAATCTCCTGCAAGTACGAATTGAATATCGTCTTTACGAAGCTTGGCTTTTTCAGTAGCGCGGCTACAAGCTTCTTCGAATAAAATTTTATGGGCTTTTTCATAGGAATCCTGGCCGAGCCATAAATCTTCATGAAGGATATCGAAGTCTTCTGGAATGTTTCCTTTTGCTTCAAATGGCCCGCCAACGACTCCTGTCGAAATAATAACGGGTTTATTTTCAAATACCCATGTTCGGTGTCCTTGTAACATTTATAGCCCTCCCCATTGAACGAGAATCGTTTTAATAAGTGCGATGACGAAAGCTGAAAATACACCAAACAAAATAACAGAGCCGGCTAATTTAAACATATTTCCTCCAACGCCGAGTACGAACCCTTCTGTTCGGTGTTCGATACATGCGGCAATAACAGAGTTACCAAATCCAGTAACGGGTACAGCTGTGCCTGCTCCAGCAAACTGCCCAAAGCGGTCATATATACCGAAACCAGTTAGTAACATGGAAATGAAAATGAGAGTTGCGACTGTTGGATTTCCTGCTGAACGCTCAGTGAAGTCAAAATATGTGATATAAAACGTAGAAATGAGTTGTCCGATGAAGCAAATAAAACCACCGACGAAAAAGGCTTTAATACAATTTTTCAAGACAGGACGCTTCGGTTCGCGTTCTTGCTCGAATTTTTTATACTCTTGTTGCACAGGGGTTAAGTTCTTATCTTTACTAGACATTGCGATCCTTCCTTTTCTATTAAAAAGCGTTAAGTGTTAGACTCCATTTTTTTCCCAATGAGTTTTAATTGCTTATTGATCTCGTCTTTAGATACTTCTTTTTTCTTAATTTTGCTCTCAAGCTTTTCGAGTAACATAAAGATTTTTTTATCAGTACTTACACGAACATCGAAAGTAGGATGCTCATCACTTAGCTGCTTTTGAAGCTTCTTACGCAGAGGCTTTAATCCAAACCTTTCGTGATGCTCAGGTAGAACTGCTATGTAGAGATCCAAATTTGAATTCACTGCTGTGCTTTTTGTAATTTCATCCATAGCGAGAGCCCTTTTCTTGGCTCCTTGTGATATAGATTGATTAAAGGATTCCGTACTCGTCTTTGTTAGTTTGGGACCTTTTTCTTTCTCCGTTCGTTTTGCTTCTTCTTTCACTTTTTTATCTAAGGGACTATTATCACATCCGGTAAAAGAGCTAAATAGAAGGGCAAATAATGCGGTTATGAGACCGAGTTTTCGCATGATTATCATTCCATTTCTATTGCAATATGTAATGTGATAGAAAAAGGATGACTGCATATCACCCTTTTTCTATTTCACAGCATGACTAATCTGTTATTGCTGTGAGTATTGTGGTTCTTCTTGTTGGACTTCTTCAACGCGTGGATTTAAAGAATCGATAATCGTTTGCGTTTGCTCTGCAGCTGTTTGGAAAAGTTGCTTTGCTTGTTGGTTATCCGTATCAAGAGCGAATCCCTCTAAGCTAGCTTGTGCACTTTTTAATCCAGAAACAGTTTGCTTTAGTTTTGTAATTACAGTCATTGAATGAAGCCCCCTTTGGAATATCAATTCAAAGATTATAATTTGTGAGTTGGGATGAATTTATGATTGGAAAATTTAGGGGATAGTACTTTGTTAATATATTCCTAACTAAGGTTCATAAAGGATTACAGGGATATTTTTATTGATTTAGATGGATTTTATTGCTATTATTATGAAAAGAAAATGAACTATTTTCTATAATCATGCGCCCATAGCTCAGTCGGATAGAGCGGTGGTTTCCGGTACCACGTCTGCCGGGGGTTCGAATCCCTCTGGGCGCGTTATGTATTGTTGGTGTTACGTGTTGAAAATAAATAGTAAATTTAAAACAACCTCTTGTATGTGATTAGAAATAATCGTGTATAGGGGGTTTTTGTTATGGCCCTACAAGGTACTTCTGTTAATTTTGTAATGAGTTTATACTAAAATTATCTAAAAATTATAGTATGAGGGGATTGCAGGTGCGTAAAATTAGTGGATATTTAAGTATTTTAGGGGATAACGAACGTAGAACCGTTGCTGTGTCTGATTCTGGTGAAATTACAGGCGATGAAATGTTAAAATTCATGTTAAATATGGAAGTGCACTATAAAGAAATTGATAGGGATTGTTTTGGACCTAATCACTATTTGCCTAGCGGAGACTACCATAAGGATTTAATAGCGATTGTCTTTACGGCTGAAATGATGTTAGACGACACGGAATTAGAAGGTGAATGGCCTGCTGAAGAAGGGGATGTTATATTTAACGAAGCATAATGAATCTATCTGCATAAAAAGGTCTGCACTTACAAATATAAGTGCAGACCTTTTTTATTAATACTTGTTATATCTGATAATAAGATTTACTATTAGTATGTGGTAATAATTTTTATCGCGCTATTATTTTCTTTCAATATTATTCAAATTTCGGTTGTAAGTTGTAAATCTCATTAATACATATAAATTAATAATATTTTGGAATGGGTGTCTGTGATAGCATTCTCCTTTTACCAAACTTATTGTACAATAGAAACAAGGGGGAGATTAGTTTGAAGGCAAGTCTTTTACAAGAACAAAGCTTACGTTTGGCAATGACACAAGAGTTAAGGCAAGCGATTACAATGCTCCAGTATAATGTACAAGAATTATCGGAGTTTTTGTATGAGCAATCGTTAGAGAATCCCCTTATTGAGTTAGGTGGTTTTGAGAGGGAGAAGAAAAAGAGCTCTAACAACAGTAAAAGTACCAGCAAACAAATCGAGAATCAGATGGAAATCTACAGTGTGGATTCAACAACGATTCAGCAACATTTATTAAATCAAATACAGTATTATAAAATAGATGAAGAAGAGCGAAAAATAGCTTCTTTCATTATTATGAACATGGATGGAAATGGGTATTTACAAGAAACGAACGAAGAGTTAGCAGATCTCCTTTCCGCACCGATTCATGAAGTCGCCCGCTTTGTAGAGCTTGTCCAATCACTCGAGCCAGCAGGGGTAGGAGCGCGTAATATTCAGGAATGTCTAACTTTACAATTGAAGCGCTTACAAAGACGGAATGGATTAGCGGAAGAGGTTATAGAGGATCACTTCGCTTATTTCGTGAAGAAAGATTGGCGAAAGCTCGTTCAAGTGTTGAAGTGTAGTAATGAAGAATTGCAATCGGCGGTGAACTGTATTACGTCATTACAGCCGAAACCAGGTCTTGCGTTTTCTTCTGATAAACCGCTTTATATTGTGCCTGATATGGCGGTGAAAAAAGATGGTGATCGTCTCGTTTTACAAATGAACGAGAGAAATATGCCGAGAATTGAAATTCATTCTGAGTATAGTGCGCTTCTGAATAATAGTGAAAGTGAAGTAGCATCTTATGTATCAGAAAAGTATCAGCATGTGCAGTGGATTATGCGCAGTTTAAAACAGAGAAAACAAACGCTTCTGCAAGTGATGACTATTATTATGGAAAAACAACGTGATTTCTTCTGGGAAGGTCCAGAATATTTAAAACCGCTTGCTTTAAAAGAGGTAGCGGAAGAGTTAAGTGTGCATGAATCTACAATTAGTCGTGCAACGCGAAATAAATATGTGCAAACACCACATGGTTTATTTGAGATGAAATCTTTCTTTAGTAATGCTATTTCGACTACTGAAGATGAAGCAGTTTCTACAAAGCGTGTGAAACGATTTATCCAAACGCTTGTTGAGGCGGAGAATAAGAAAAAGCCACTTTCAGATCAAAAGATTTCAAAATTATTAGAAGAAGAGCATGAAATCGTTATTTCTCGAAGAACAGTGGCGAAGTATAGAGAACAAATGCACATTCCAGCGTCATCATTACGAAAAACGATCGGATAGGTGAAGAATATGAAAGTTGTACTGTATACAAAAAAAGATTGTGGCCTTTGCGTGCAGGCGAAACAAGTTTTAGAGGAAGTACAATGTGAATATTCTTTTCAAATCGAGGAAATAAATATATATGAAGATAATGACCTTTTAGAAAAATATCACCTAATGATTCCGGTGGTAGAAATAGGCGGAAAACAAGTAGAATATGGTAACATTCACAAAGGTGTCATAATAAACTATATAAAGAATGCAGTTAAGAGTTGAATAAGTTTCTATCTCCTGTTACAATAATACACGTAGCAGGGATTATTTTTTTAACCTATGTGGGGCACAAAATGTCACTACGGGACGTAAAGTGACCACGAGGAAAAATGAACCAATGTAGTGAGGAGAAAAGATATGCGCTCATGGATTCAGAACACAAAAAAATTATTACCTGATCTGCTACCTGTTATGCAAACGAGAATGCAAATTCTTCAATACATTAGGCTCATGCAGCCGATTGGAAGAAGAAACTTGTCAGCAAGTCTCGGTATGACAGAACGAGTATTGCGAAGTGAAGTTCAAGTTTTGAAAGAACAAAACTTAGTTCACGTCGCTTCTTCTGGAATGACTTTGACAGAAGAAGGAACAGCTTTAGTTCTTGCTTTGGAAGACTTTATGAAAGAAATTTCCGGGTTAAAGGTTTTAGAAAAGCAACTTAAGGAAACATTAGACTTGGATGAAGTTTTCGTTGTCCCTGGTGATAGTGATGAATCACCTTGGGTCAAACTGGAGATGGGCCGTGCTTGTGTGACTTGTATAAAAGACCGTCTGACAGCGAATAATATCGTTGCTGTGGCTGGAGGAACTACGCTAGCTGCTGCTGCGGACATGATGCAGCTTGATTGCAAAGATTTACATATGCTATTTGTCCCAGCGCGTGGTGGAATTGGAGAGGGTGTCGAATTAGAAGCCAATACCATTTGTGCCAAGATGGCACAAAATACGATGAGTAATTATCGCTTATTGTATGTTCCAGACCATGTTAGTAGCGAAGCATATGCGTCTATTGTGACAGAGCCTTCCGTGAAAGAAGTTCTTGAGTTGATTCGATCTTCCAATATCGTCATTCATGGAATAGGTGATGCGTTAACAATGGCACGTCGCAGAAATACTTCAGAAGCAGATTGGTTAAAGATTCAAGCAAGCGAAGCAGTAGGCGAAGCTTTCGGTTACTACTTTAATGAACAAGGAAATGTTGTTCATAAAGTAAGAACAGTTGGTATGCAACTTGAGGATTTACAACATGTATCTCACGTTGTTGCAGTCGCTGGAGGTTCTTCAAAGGCAAAGGCAATACAGGCTGTAATTAAACAAGGGCACACTTCAATTCTAATTACAGATGAAGGTGCAGCAAAACAGTTAACAAAGGGTATTACCCTTTAATATAATCCCCCAAGGAGGAAATTCAAATGACTAAAATTGGTATTAATGGATTTGGACGTATCGGACGTAACGTATTCCGCGCAGCTCTTAACAACTCTGAGGTAGAAGTAGTAGCAATCAACGACTTAACAGATGCTAAAACATTAGCTCACCTTTTAAAATATGACACAGTTCACGGAACTTTAAATGCAGAAGTATCTGCTAACGAAAACAGCATCGTTGTTAACGGTAAAGAAATTAAAGTTATCGCTGAGCGTGACCCAGCTCAATTACCATGGAGCGACTACGGAGTAGAAGTAGTAGTAGAATCTACTGGCCGTTTCACTAAAAAATCAGACGCTGAAAAACACTTAGGTGGATCAGTTAAGAAAGTTATCATCTCAGCTCCAGCTTCTGACGAAGATATCACTGTAGTTATGGGTGTTAACCACGAACAATATGATGCAGCTAACCACAACGTAGTATCTAACGCTTCTTGTACTACAAACTGTCTAGCTCCATTCGCTAAAGTATTAAACGAAAAATTCGGCGTAAAACGCGGAATGATGACAACAATTCACTCTTACACTAACGACCAACAAATCTTAGACTTACCACACAAAGATTTACGTCGTGCTCGTGCAGCAGCTGAAAACATGATCCCAACATCTACTGGTGCAGCTAAAGCTGTAGCATTAGTATTACCAGAACTTAAAGGTAAATTAAACGGTGGCGCTGTACGTGTTCCAACTGCTAACGTTTCTCTTGTTGACTTAGTTGTTGAACTTGACAAAGAAGTAACAGTTGAAGATGTAAACGCAGCATTCAAAGCAGCAGCTGAAGGCGAATTAAAAGGTATCCTTGGATACAGCGAAGAGCCATTAGTATCTATCGACTATAACGGATGTACAGCTTCTTCTACAATCGATGCATTATCTACAATGGTAATGGAAGGTAACATGGTTAAAGTACTTTCTTGGTACGATAACGAAACTGGTTACTCTAACCGCGTAGTAGACCTAGCAGCATACATGACTTCTAAAGGTCTTTAATTCTTAATTATATAAGTAATCAATGACAAAACGAGGGAGAGGGTTTGTTCCCTCTCTCTCTTCTTTCGTTTTAAAAGCAAATGTGTTAAGCTTTTGAGTGGGTTTTGTCAATCCTAACTAGTAGTCGGAGGGAAATCCAATGAACAAAAAATCAATTCGTGACGTAGATTTAAAAGGTAAGCGTGTATTTTGCCGCGTTGATTTCAACGTACCTATGAAAGAAGGCAAAATTACAGATGAAACTCGTATCCGTGCAGCTCTTCCTACAATTCAATATTTAGTAGAGCAAGGTGCGAAAGTTATTTTAGCAAGTCACTTAGGCCGCCCAAAAGGTCAAGCAGTAGAAGAATTACGTCTTACTCCAGTAGCAGCACGTTTAGGCGAGCTTCTTGGTAAAGATGTTAAAAAAGCAGACGAAGCATTCGGACCAGTTGCACAAGAAATGGTTGCAGCAATGAACGAAGGCGACGTATTAGTTCTTGAAAACGTACGTTTCTATGCGGGCGAAGAAAAGAACGATGCAGAACTTGCGAAAGAATTTGCAGCTCTTGCTGATATCTTCGTAAACGATGCATTCGGTGCAGCTCACCGTGCTCACGCTTCTACAGCAGGTATCGCAGACTACCTACCAGCAGTATCTGGATTATTAATGGAAAAAGAGTTAGATGTACTTGGAAAAGCACTTTCTAACCCAGAACGTCCATTCACAGCTATCATCGGTGGTGCGAAAGTAAAAGATAAAATCGGTGTAATTCGTCATCTATTAGACAAAGTAGATAACTTAATCATCGGTGGCGGACTTGCTTACACATTCGTTAAAGCTTTAGGTCATGAAATTGGTCTATCTCTATGTGAAGACGACAAGATCGAACTAGCTAAAGAATTTATGCAACTTGCAAAAGAAAAAGGCGTAAA
Organism: Bacillus cereus group sp. N6; assembly: GCF_016483705.1. NCBI lineage: Bacteria > Bacillati > Bacillota > Bacilli > Caryophanales > Bacillaceae > Bacillus > Bacillus cereus group sp. N6. The sequence continues at coordinate 10,537 of NZ_JAEHBI010000033.1, read as the reverse complement.
CTTCTACATGCCAGTTGATGTTGTAATCACAGAGGAATTCTCTGAAACTGCAACAACTCAAATCGTAGGTATCGACTCTATCCCTTCTACTTGGGAAGGCGTGGACATCGGTCCTAAAACACGTGAAATTTATGCAGATGTAATTAAAAATTCTAAGCTTGTTGTATGGAATGGACCAATGGGTGTATTCGAAATGACTCCATTCGCAGAAGGTACAAAAGCAGTAGGACAAGCATTAGCAGATGCAGAAGATACATACTCTGTTATCGGCGGTGGTGACTCTGCAGCAGCTGTTGAAAAATTCGGTATGGCTGATAAAATGAGCCACATTTCTACTGGCGGCGGTGCGTCATTAGAATTCATGGAAGGCAAAGAGCTTCCAGGTGTAGTTTGTCTTAACGACAAATAAGTAGCAGCCAAAGAAAAAGGACGGTGCAAAGCATGCGTAAACCAATTATCGCAGGTAACTGGAAAATGAATAAAACTCTATCTGAAGCAGTTAGCTTCGTAGAGGAAGTTAAAGGTCAAATCCCAGCAGCTTCAGCTGTTGATGCAGTAGTTTGCTCTCCAGCTCTATTTTTAGAGCGTTTAGTAGCAGCAACTGAAGGAACTGATTTACAAGTAGGTGCACAAAACATGCACTTCGAAAAAAATGGTGCATTCACTGGCGAAATTAGCCCAGTAGCACTTAGCGACTTAAAAGTAGGCTACGTAGTACTTGGCCACTCTGAGCGTCGTGAAATGTTTGCTGAAACAGATGAGTCAGTAAACAAAAAGACTCTTGCAGCATTTGAACATGGTTTAACACCAATCGTATGTTGTGGTGAGACTTTAGAAGAGCGCGAAAGCGGAAAAACATTTGATCTAGTAGCAGGTCAAGTGACAAAAGCACTTGCAGGTTTAACAGAAGAGCAAGTTAAAGCAACTGTTATCGCTTATGAGCCAATCTGGGCTATCGGTACAGGTAAATCTTCTTCTTCTGCAGATGCAAACGAAGTATGTGCGCACATCCGTAAAGTTGTTGCAGAAGCTGTTTCTACAGAAGCTGCAGAAGCTGTTCGTATTCAATACGGCGGTAGCGTAAAACCAGAAAACATTAAAGAGTATATGGCACAATCTGACATCGACGGCGCTTTAGTTGGCGGTGCTAGCTTAGAGCCTGCTTCGTTCTTAGGTCTTCTGGGGGCGGTAAAATGAGAAAGCCAACAGCTTTAATCATTCTTGATGGTTTCGGACTACGTGAAGAAACTCATGGGAATGCTGTAGCACAAGCTAAGAAACCTAATTTTGATGGTTACTGGAACAAATTCCCTCACACAACGCTTACAGCTTGTGGTGAGGAAGTAGGCCTTCCAGAAGGTCAAATGGGTAACTCTGAGGTTGGTCACTTAAATATCGGTGCTGGCCGCATTGTATATCAAAGCTTAACACGCGTAAACGTTGCAATTCGTGAAGGTGAGTTCGATCAGAACGAAACTTTCCAAAATGCAATTAAAAGCGTAAAAGAAAAAGGTACTGCTCTTCATTTATTCGGTTTACTTTCTGATGGTGGTGTGCACAGTCACATGAACCATATGTTTGCTCTTCTTCGCTTAGCAGCAAAAGAAGGCGTGGAGAAAGTTTATATCCATGCATTCTTAGACGGCCGCGATGTTGGACCACAAACAGCAAAAGGTTATATCGATGCAACAAATGAAGTAATTAAAGAAACAGGAGTAGGACAATTCGCGACTATCTCTGGTCGTTATTACTCTATGGACCGTGACAAGCGTTGGGATCGCGTAGAAAAATGTTACAGTGCTATGGTGAATGGTGAAGGCCCTACTTATAAATCAGCAGAAGAGTGTGTAGAAGACTCTTATGCGAACGGTATCTATGATGAATTCGTATTGCCGTCTATAATTGTTAACGAAGATAACACGCCAGTTGCAACAATCAATGATGATGATGCAGTTATCTTCTATAACTTCCGTCCAGACCGTGCAATTCAAATTGCTCGTGTATTTACAAACGAAGACTTCCGTGAGTTCGATCGTGGTGAAAAAGTACCTCACATTCCTGAATTCGTTTGTATGACACATTTCAGTGAAACTGTAGATGGTTACGTGGCATTCAAGCCAATGAACCTTGATAACACATTAGGTGAAGTTGTTGCGCAAGCGGGATTAAAGCAACTTCGCATCGCGGAAACTGAAAAGTATCCGCACGTTACATTCTTCTTTAGCGGTGGTCGTGAGGCTGAATTCCCAGGAGAAGAGCGTATTTTAATTAACTCACCGAAGGTTGCAACGTATGACTTGAAACCTGAAATGAGCATTTACGAAGTAACGGACGCTTTAGTAAATGAAATCGAAAATGATAAACATGATGTTATCATTCTTAACTTTGCAAACTGTGATATGGTTGGCCATTCTGGGATGATGGAACCAACAATTAAAGCAGTAGAAGCAACTGACGAATGTTTAGGAAAAGTTGTAGAAGCGATTCTTGCAAAAGATGGTGTAGCACTTATTACTGCTGACCATGGTAATGCTGATCAGGAGTTAACTGCTGATGGTGGACCAATGACAGCTCATACAACTAACCCGGTTCCTTTCATCGTTACAAAAAATGATGTAGAGCTTCGTGAAGGTGGTATTTTAGGAGATATCGCTCCAACAATGCTTACGCTTTTAAATGTGGAACAACCGAAAGAAATGACAGGTAAAACAATTATTAAATAATTTGCTTATATAAAAAGGAGAGAATTTATTATGTCAACAATTATTGATGTTTATGCTCGCGAAGTCCTTGACTCTCGTGGTAACCCAACTGTAGAAGTAGAAGTTTACACAGAAAGCGGCGCTTTCGGACGCGCTATCGTACCAAGTGGTGCATCTACTGGTGAGCACGAAGCAGTAGAATTACGTGACGGTGACAAATCTCGTTACCTTGGTAAAGGTGTTCTAAATGCAGTAAACAACGTTAACGAAGCAATCGCTCCAGAAATCGTTGGTTTCGACGTAACTGACCAAGCTGGTATCGACCGTGCTATGATCGAATTAGATGGCACTCCAAACAAAGGTAAACTAGGCGCTAACGCTATCCTTGGTGTATCTATGGCAGTAGCTCACGCAGCAGCTGACTTCGTAGGTCTTCCATTATACCGTTACCTTGGTGGATTCAATGCAAAACAATTACCAACTCCAATGATGAACATCATCAACGGTGGTTCTCACGCTGATAACAACGTAGACTTCCAAGAGTTCATGATCTTACCAGTTGGTGCTCCAACATTCAAAGAATCAATCCGTATGGGTGCTGAAGTATTCCATGCACTTAAAGCTGTATTACATGACAAAGGTCTTAACACTGCAGTAGGTGACGAAGGTGGATTCGCTCCAAACCTTGGTTCTAACCGTGAAGCATTAGAAGTAATCATCGAAGCTATCGAAAAAGCTGGTTACAAAGCTGGCGAGAACGTATTCTTAGGAATGGACGTTGCTTCTTCTGAGTTCTACAACAAAGAAACTGGTAAATATGACCTTGCAGGCGAAGGCCGTACTGGCTTAACTTCTGCAGAAATGGTTGATTTCTACGAAGAGCTTTGCAAAGACTTCCCAATCATCTCTATCGAAGATGGTTTAGACGAAAACGACTGGGATGGTCACAAATTATTAACTGAGCGTATCGGTGATAAAGTACAATTAGTTGGTGACGACTTATTCGTAACTAACACTCAAAAACTTGCTGAAGGTATCGAAAAAGGTATCTCTAACTCAATCTTAATTAAAGTTAACCAAATCGGTACTTTAACTGAGACTTTCGAAGCTATCGAAATGGCTAAACGTGCTGGTTACACAGCAGTTGTATCTCACCGTTCTGGTGAAACTGAAGATGCTACAATCGCTGACATCGCAGTTGCAACTAACGCTGGCCAAATCAAAACTGGTTCTATGAGCCGTACTGACCGTATTGCTAAGTACAACCAATTATTACGCATCGAAGACGAACTAGGCGAAATCGCTGTTTACGATGGTATCAAATCTTTCTACAACATCAAACGATAATTGTAGAAAATAACGACAGACCGTGAGAAATCACGGTCTGTTTTTTTATGTTAAAATTGCTCACCCGTCATAAGTGACATGAAATGTTTAAAGAAGCAGTTATAATCAAAATCAATTGCGATTTGATGACTCGGCCAATCAATAAATGGCTTAGATTCTCCTAAAGAACGAAATTCCCCTATGCTTGTTCCTTGTGCATAAGATTCTGTCATGACAACGATAGGTGACTTGTGATATGTAAACATAGAGTTATCAAGTAAAGCGAGTATTGGCATTGTGTCATGGAAGGGGCTCCCCTTTAAATGCGGTAAGGCGTCTTTATAATATCCGTAGTAATAATGATTGAATAACGGTTTGACGAGTGGGGCTTTTCCTTTTGCTTCAATGTATTCAGCCATTTCTGGTGTAATGATGGAATACTGAGTGACGTTTAATGGATAGATGTACATGTTAGGTGAGGATTGAAGGACTATATTAGCAGCAGTAGGATCGCCATAAAAGTTTGCTTCGGAAATAGGGGTAACATTACCAGGATGTAAAAAGGCACCGCCCATTACGTAGTAAGATTTAACTTGCTTCATGAGCTGTTTACATAAGATGAATAAAATTGCTAGGGAGGTAAGTCTGCCTAAACTAACAATGATTAATTCATCTTTATACTGTTCAATAAGAGGAATGACTTCGAAAAAATTCTCCATTTCTCCGTTAGTCACATGTCCCTTTGGAATAATTGGCCCGAGCCCTTGTTTCCCGTGTACTTCCGTAAAGAAAGCAGGAGGGGCGCCAGTAAGTGGGCGTTCTGATCCACCAAATATCTTGATATTTCTATCCTTTGCTTCGTTCTTAAGAAAATGAGCATTTTGTACGGCCATTTCTTTTGGAACATTGCCGTAATCAGCAACAATGCCGACGATTTCTATTTCATCAATAAAGAATGCTAAGAGGAGAGCCATCGTATCATCAATCCCAGGATCACAAAAAATAAGAACTTTTTTGGCATATGTTCACCACCTATCTTGTTTATCCCGTAAAAGCCTGATTGTAGGGATGAAGAAAACCACCACTAATGAAAGTTTCACTTTATATATATGTAAGCTTAAGGATAAAAAGATTATTTTATTGAAATAACAACGTTATAAATTCAGAAAATAAAAACTTTTTATATTAGGTCAAGGTTTTTGACTTAATTTCTATGCGGAAATCCAGTCATATCAAGGTTGTAAGCGTCTAACATAAGCTGTTTTTGCTGTCAAGTTGATAAATTGCAGCTTTTTACAATTTATACTATGATAAAGATATTAAGAGAAGATCGTATAAACATGAGGGATGATGAACATGAAATTTACAAAGATTCTTGTCCAAATTGCTGCTCTTTACGTCTTGTATATGGTTGGAACTTGGTTACAAGAAGTGTTAAACATTCCGATTCCAGGAAGTTTGATTGGAATGTTCCTCTTACTTGTTTTACTTAGCCTAAAAGTCCTTCCAGTGAAATGGTTCGATTTAGGAGCAGAAACACTCGTTGCTATTATGCCGTTTTTATTAATTCCGCCAACACTTGGCCTAATGAATTACGGTGCTTTTTTTATGAGTAAAGGAATTTCTCTTTTCATTACAATTGTAGCGAGTACATTTTTAATTATTATTGTCGCAGGGCATACAGGACAATATCTTGCGAATAGAAAGGAAAGAGAGTCGCGATGAGCCAAATATTAATCGGAATCGGTTGGGTTCTTTTTACGGTGCTATTATACCAATTATCTAAAAAAATCTATAAATTATTTCCAACACCATTCACCATTCCAATGCTTGTAGCAACAGGATTAATGGCTTTCTTATTTATCATGCTTGATATACCATATCAACATTATATGGAAAGCGGTGGTGGCTGGATTGCAAAACTGCTGGGACCCGGTGTTGTAGCATTTGCAATTCCTCTTTATAAGCAACGTCACGTTCTGCAAAAATATGTTGTACCGATTGCTGGTGGCGTATTAGTAGGGACAACAGTTGCAATCGCAAGTGATTTTGCCATTGCATCACTTATGGGAACAGATAAAAGCTTAATTTTATCTTCTTTACCAAAATCGGTGACAATGCCAGTTGCGATGAGTGTTTCAGAGCAAGTTGGTGGTGTACCGTCATTAACAGCAGCTTTCGTTGTTATCGCAGGTATTACTGGAACGATTACCGGCCCACTTTTATTAAAATGGAGCCGCGTTACAAACTCAGTTGGTAAAGGTATCGGATTTGGATGTGCTTCTCATATTATGGGTGTAATGAGAGCGATGAAAAATAATGAACATGAAGGTGTTATTGGATCGGTAACAATGACATTAACAGCAATTTTGACATGTTTGCTCGGGCCGTTATTTGCAATGATGTTTATGTAATAGAAGAAAAGCGAGAGCGACTCTATAGCTCTCGCTTTTCTATAGAATTTATGCTACAGTTAAAATAACTGAATCTTTGTAGGAGGTACGCCAAGTGCATACGTTATTATCTGTTTTACTTATTATTGTATCGATTTTAATGATTGTTATGGTACTTATGCAGTCTAGTAATAGCTCAGGCCTTTCAGGTGCAATTTCAGGCGGTGCAGAGCAATTATTTGGTAAGCAAAAAGCACGTGGAATTGAAGCGGTATTAAACCGTATTACAATTGTTTTAGCTGTTCTATTCTTCGTATTAACAATTGCTGTTACGTACTTAAATTTATAGAATTGAAAGAAGAAGCGTTAGTAAGATGTACTAATGGTTCTTCTTTTTTTATTTTGCCATTTGAAAGATGTTTCTAATTAGATTATAGAAATATAAATATGGTACACTAGATATAGAAAGAATACGACTAGATTACAGAAGAGAAAGAGGAGAAGTACATGATGAAATTAGCATCTCCGAAACCATTTACATTTGAGGGTGGAGACCGCGCTGTTTTATTACTACATGGTTTCACAGGAAACTCAGCTGATGTACGTATGTTAGGGCGTTTCTTAGAGAAGAAAGGCTACACTTGTCATGCGCCAATTTATAAAGGGCACGGTGTACCACCAGAAGAGCTTGTTCATACAGGTCCTGAAGATTGGTGGCAAGACGTAATGGAGGCATATCAGCTTTTAAAAGATAAAGGCTTTGAGAAAATTGCTGTTGTTGGATTATCACTTGGCGGCGTATTTTCTTTAAAATTAGGTTATACAGTACCTGTTTTAGGTGTAGTACCAATGTGTGCACCAATGTATATTAAGAGTGAAGAAACGATGTACCAAGGTATATTGGCATATGCCCGCGAATATAAAAACCGTGAGCAAAAATCACCAGAGCAAATCGAACAAGAAATGTTGGAATTCCAAAAGACACCGATGAATACATTAAAAGCATTACAACAATTAATTGCTGACGTACGTAACAATGTGGATATGATTTATGCACCTACATTTGTTGTACAAGCACGTCATGATGAAATGATTAATACAGATAGTGCTAACATTATTTATAACGGTGTAGAATCTACGTTAAAAGACATTAAATGGTATGAAGACTCTACGCATGTCATTACACTTGATAAGCAACGTGACGAGCTACATGAGGATGTATATAACTTCTTGGAGCAACTAGATTGGTAAGATCTAGTTGCCTCTTTTTTTCATAAGGAATTTTTTGTGAAAACTGTAAAAATCATTAGGGGAGTATTAAATTTTCGCTTTATACATCCCCAGTCTTTCGGATACACTAAATAATATAAGGGTTTAAAGGAGGTATTTCTGCTTGGAAGAAATCATACAAGAAAATATTGATAAGTTGTTGTTATTTATGAGAGAAGAAGCGTATAAACCGTTAACAATACAAGAGTTAGAAGAGGCATTTGGAATTGAAGGGTCTGAGGGCTTTAAAGATTTTGTAAAGGCACTTGTAATGATGGAAGAGAAGGGACTTGTTATTCGCACACGTAGTAACCGTTACGGTCTTCCTGAAAAGATGAATTTAGTACGCGGTAAATTAATTGGACATGCACGTGGCTTTGCATTCGTTGTACCAGAAGAGAAGAAAACGGGAGATGATGATCTTTTCATCCCACCTACAGAGTTAAACGGTGCACTTCATGGCGATACAGTATTAGCGCGTGTTAGCGCACAATCAAGTGGATCACGCCAAGAAGGTTCAATTGTACGTATTTTAGAGCGCGGCACGAAAGAACTAGTTGGTACATATACAGAATCGAAAAACTTTGGATTTGTTGTACCTGACAATAAGCGCTGGACGAGTGATATCTTTATCTTGAAAAGTGCATCAATGGGTGCTGTAGAAGGCCATAAAGTAGTTGTGAAAATTACGAGCTATCCAGAGAATCGTTTAAGTGCAGAAGGTGAAGTTATTCAAATTCTAGGTCATAAAAATGATCCAGGAGTAGATATTTTATCAGTTATTCATAAACATCATCTACCTTTAGCATTCCCTGAAGAAGTGATGGAGCATGCAAACAGTGTACCAGAAACGATTTCAGAAGAAGATTTAAAAGATCGCCGTGATCTGCGTGACCAAATGATCGTAACGATTGACGGTGCAGACGCGAAAGATTTAGATGACGCTGTTACAGTAACGAAGCTCGAGAACGGTAACTACAAGCTTGGCGTTCATATTGCGGATGTAAGTCATTACGTTCAAGAAGGTTCTCCAATTGATGTAGAAGCAGCGGAAAGAGCAACGAGTGTATATCTTGTTGACCGTGTAATTCCGATGATTCCGCATCGTCTATCTAACGGTATTTGTTCGTTAAACCCGAAAGTAGACCGTCTGACGTTATCTTGTGAAATGGAAATCAACAACTTAGGTGATGTTGTAAAGCATGAGATTTTCCAAAGTGTGATTAAAACGACAGAGCGTATGACGTATGCTGACGTAAGAAGCATTTTAGAAGATGAGGACGAAGAGTTAATCAAACGCTATGAGCCGCTCGTACCGATGTTTAAAGAGATGGGTCAATTGGCACAGATTTTACGTGAAAAACGTATGCGCCGCGGTGCAATCGACTTTGACTTTAAAGAAGCGAAAGTATTAGTAGATGAAGAAGGTAAACCGACAGATGTTGTCATGCGTGATCGTTCTGTATCAGAGAAGTTAATTGAAGAATTTATGCTTGTTGCGAACGAAACAGTAGCAGAGCATTTCCACTGGATGAACGTACCATTCATGTACCGTGTCCATGAAGATCCGAAAGAAGATAAGCTGGAACGTTTCTTCGAGTTTGTAACAAACTTCGGATATGCAGTAAAAGGACGTGCGAATGAAATACATCCTCGTGCGCTGCAACAAATTCTTGAAATGGTTCAAGGACAGCCTGAAGAAGTAGTTATTTCAACAGTAATGCTTCGTTCAATGAAGCAAGCGCGTTACGATGCGGATAGCTTAGGACATTTCGGTTTATCAACTGAGTTCTACACACATTTCACATCACCAATTCGTCGTTACCCAGATACAATCGTTCATAGATTAATTCGTGAATACATCATTAACGGTAAAGTCGACAATGAAACACAAGCAAAATGGCGTGAAAACTTACCTGAGATTGCAGAGCACTCTTCTAATATGGAACGCCGTGCTGTTGAAGCAGAACGTGAAACAGACGAAATGAAAAAAGCAGAGTATATGGTTGATAAGATCGGCGAAGAGTATGACGGTATGATTAGCTCTGTAACAAACTTCGGTTTATTCGTAGAGCTTCCAAATACAATTGAAGGTCTTGTACACGTTAGCTACTTAACGGATGATTACTACCGTTATGACGAGAAACATTTCGCAATGATCGGAGAACGTACAGGTAACGTATTCCGCATCGGAGACGAAATTACAATTCGCGTTATTAACGTAAACAAAGACGAGCGTGCAATCGACTTTGAAATCGTTGGCATGAAAGGTACGCCTCGTCGTAAGTTCAAAGATCGTCCAGTCGTTATCGAACAGCCAAGAACAGGCAGAAAGAAACGCGGTGGACGTAGCGAGCGCAGTGATGAGCGCGGCGGAGAACGTGGTACAGGTAGAAAATTCGACCGTGGTGGCAAAGGAAAAGGAAGAGGATCAGCTTCTGCTTCCACTTCCACTTCCACGTCCGCTAGTCAGCCAGGGAAAAAAGATGGTAACGGTAAGAAGAAAAAAGCATTCTTCGAAAATGTACCAGGATTCAAGAAGAAAAAGAAAAAGCGTAAGTAAGAAAAGGAGGGCTTCGCTTTGATGAAAAGCGGGGCTTTTTCTTTTTTATTGGTGGCTTGAGAGCGAGCCACTTTCGCTTTTTGTTGGAATCCAGCTACAGTGGCTAGAATGTTCGGCGGCTTCGCTTCTTCCCGAGAGGCAAAGAGCGCCTCAAGGTCAGAAGCTCCATCCACCTCACATTCTGAGCGAGCCACTTTTGCTTTTTAATGGAATCCAGCTACAGTGGCTAGAATGTTCGGCGGCTTCGCTTCTTCCCGAGAGGCAAAGAGCGCCTCAAGGTCAGA
>NZ_JAEHBI010000327.1:0-239 GCF_016483705.1 Bacillus cereus group sp. N6 | reverse complement strand
CATCGGCGCTAGAGAGCTTAACTTCCGTGTTCGGTATGGGAACGGGTGTGACCTCTCTGCCATCATTACCAGACTGTATTCATTTAAGACAAGAATCATTTTAACTTATTTAACTTTTAAAGTCAACAAGTTTTTTATATTCTTTCAAAACTAGATAACATTGCTTCATATTATATGGTTAAGTCCTCGATCTATTAGTATTCGTCAGCTCCACATGTCACCATGCTTCCACCTCGAAC
>NZ_JAEHBI010000326.1:0-240 GCF_016483705.1 Bacillus cereus group sp. N6 | reverse complement strand
CCCCCTCTCTCCTTCCGGCCACCCCCTCCCCCCTCCCATAGCCTTTTTTTTTTTATGTGACCGGCACATCCGTTATCTATACTTGTTTTCTTGTGGTGACACGATATTTACTATATTTTATTTCTTTACTTGCGGTGACACGATATTTACGAGTGTATATTTCTGTTCTGGCGGTGACAAGAAAATAACAAGTGTATATGTCGGTGCTGGCGGTGACAGGAAAAATAAGAGGGGGGGTGG
>NZ_JAEHBI010000325.1:0-240 GCF_016483705.1 Bacillus cereus group sp. N6 | reverse complement strand
CTTTACCCCCTTCCCAATCATCGCATCCATCATCTTAGCCATACGTGCCATTTCCTTCCCATCATGAACACGCACAAACTCACAACCCTTTTCAATGCCGAGACAACCGGTAGCTCCTGTTCCCTCAAGACGTTCCTCTACCGGTAGATCTAGCCCATGTCCAGTAAAGGACTTTCTTGAAGTACCTAAGAGAGGGGGCTAACCCAGGACGTTTAACGGTTGGAAATTCCGCGTCGGTTG
>NZ_JAEHBI010000324.1:0-241 GCF_016483705.1 Bacillus cereus group sp. N6 | reverse complement strand
CCCCCCCCCCCCCCCCCTTTTTTTTTTAATGATCCGGCGACCACCGAGATCTACTCGCGTTTGATCGTCGGCAGCGTCTGATTTTTATTAGAGACAGGTGCTACCGGTGCCACTGGGCCTCAAGGTAACACGGGCGCTACCGGTGCCACTGGTGCCACTGGTCCTCAAGGTACACAAGGAGACACGGGTGCTACTGGTGCGACGGGGGGCGCAGGGCCAGAAGGTGCGCAAGGGGGGGCGG
>NZ_JAEHBI010000323.1:0-241 GCF_016483705.1 Bacillus cereus group sp. N6 | reverse complement strand
CCCCCCCGCCCCCTTTTTTTTTTAATGTTACGGCGCCCACCTAGATCTACACGGGTAAGATCGTCCCCAGCGTCAGATGTGTATATTAGTGTGCTACCGGACCTCGAGGTAACACGGGCGCTACTGGTGCCACTGGTCCTCGAGGGAAGCCGGGTGCGACGGGGGCTCGGGGTCCCCGCGCCGCGCCCGGGCCCACGCGGGCGAGGGGGGCGGCGGGCGGGCGAGGGGTACAACGTGCGGG
>NZ_JAEHBI010000322.1:0-241 GCF_016483705.1 Bacillus cereus group sp. N6 | reverse complement strand
CTTCCAGGAATGAATTCTAAACTAGGGGCCGGAACATCGATAAACTGCACATTCGTCGCTAATACCGTTCCCGGATTTGTAACTTGCACACGAAAAGTTAACGTATCCCCTAATTGTGTTGCTTGCTTATTTACGGATTTTATAACATTAAATCACCCTCTATTTACCCTAGATATTGTCGTATTACTCGGTTCATTTACTACAAACGGCGGCTCTCCTGGTACTAAAGTAAAGCTTCCTG
>NZ_JAEHBI010000321.1:0-241 GCF_016483705.1 Bacillus cereus group sp. N6 | reverse complement strand
CAGTGTCTTTCTTTAAAACGAACAAAGGAATTCTTTCAAGATTGTTTTGGGCATTCGATTAGTGAAGGAACTTTGGTAAATCATACAAACCGTTTTTCGGCTCAATTGCAGCCTTTTCTCGAAGAAGTAAAAGAAAAGGTTCTGCAGTCTCCTGTTGTCTATTTTGATGAAACTGGTATGCGTGTAGAAAACAAAACACAATGGTTACATACTGCCAGTACACCGGAGGTGACATTGCAAC
>NZ_JAEHBI010000320.1:0-242 GCF_016483705.1 Bacillus cereus group sp. N6 | reverse complement strand
AAGATGATACGCTTTATACATTCAAACAGTTTGCGAATGGTAAAGCAAAAGATAATAAAGCGGCTCTTTTATATGATTTAAAGATTTCTTTCAAACCACCACCGCAAGGATGATGTAAATGGAAACAGTAATTTCAGACGGAATTTTACCGCAGTTTAATGATAGGGTGCACTTAGGTGATGAGGAGGGTGGTCCCCTAGGACGCGTCCTTTTCGCATCCCATTGGGCTTTTATAATTGTTT
>NZ_JAEHBI010000319.1:0-242 GCF_016483705.1 Bacillus cereus group sp. N6 | reverse complement strand
TGGGCCTAAATGGACTCGAACCATCGACCTCACGCTTATCAGGCGTGCGCTCTAACCAGCTGAGCTATAGGCCCATAATTGAAAAGCGGGTGAAGAGAATCGAACTCTCGACCAGAGCTTGGAAGGCTCTTGTTTTACCACTAAACTACACCCGCATTAAATTGTAAATGGTGAGCCATGAAGGATTCGAACCTTCGACCCTCTGATTAAAAGTCAGATGCTCTACCAACTGAGCTAATGGC
>NZ_JAEHBI010000318.1:0-243 GCF_016483705.1 Bacillus cereus group sp. N6 | reverse complement strand
CCCCCCCCCCCCCCCCCCTCCCTCCCTTTTTTTTTTATTGATCGGTCGTCCATCGTTATCTACTCGAGTAAGTTATTCGGGTGGGTCATTTTAGTATATGTGATAGCGTTAAACCTGTTGGACCTGTTACTCCCGGCGATCCCGTTAAACCAGTTGGGCCTGATACTCCCGGAGGCCCCGTTAAAAAGGTGGCGACTGGTAGACACTAAGAAGAGGGTGGGCCGGGGGGGGGGGGGGGTGCGG
>NZ_JAEHBI010000032.1:0-66879 GCF_016483705.1 Bacillus cereus group sp. N6 | reverse complement strand
CTCAGTATTTACAAATGAGAGGCATATGAAACTAGTAAAATTAAAAAAGCTTCCGTGAGGAAGCTGAGTAGTTACCTCTTTTTTTAGTTCACTCGCTCTGTATACTCATAAGCTTTCTCTCCGTGCATCGAAATATCAAGTCCCATATGTTCTTCGTGTTCATCTACCCGAACAGGGAGAAAGAAGTTAATTGCTTTAATAATGGCGTACGTCATTATGATTGTGAATGCATATGTTGCGCCAATTGCTACCAGTTGTTTAAACAGTAAAGCAGCGTTTCCGTAAAATAATCCGTTAGCGCCATCAGCATTTACAGTAGTAGTTGCAAAGAGTCCTGTTGCAATACCGCCCCAAGTTCCGCCGATACCGTGGCACCCGAATGCATCGAGTGTATCGTCGTATCCGAATTTTGTTTTTAAGAAAAAGACTGCTCCGAAGCATAATACACCGCCAATTGCTCCGATAAGAAGAGCGGAGAAAGGTGTAACGAACCCGCAAGCTGGTGTAATAGCGACTAAACCGGAAACTACACCGCAAGCAGCTCCCATCGCAGTCGGTTTTGATTGGAAGAACCATTCTGAAAGCATCCAAGTTAATGCGGATGCAGCTGCTGCTATATTTGTATTAATAAATGCGGTTAAAGCTACGTCGTTTAAAGATAATGCACTTCCGACGTTAAAACCGAACCAGCCGAACCATAGTAAGCCTGCGCCTAACATTGTAAATGGTAAATGGTGAGGAGAAGTACCGTTTATGTTTTTTCGTTTTCCGAGGAAAATAGCTAATACAAGGCCAGCCACGCCAGATGTAATATGAACGACGTTACCACCAGCGAAGTCTAATGCGCCGAGTTCTCTTAGCCATCCGCCAACGCCCCATACCCAATGAGCGACAGGATTGTAAACGATTGTTGTCCATAGAAGGATGAAAATAAGGAAAGCAGAAAATCGCATTCTTTCGGCGAATGCACCTGAAATTAAAGCGGGAGTTAAAATGGCGAACATGAGTTGGAACATCATAAATAAATTGTGAGGAATAGTAGATGAGTAGTCTGGATTTGGTGCGTAGGTAACTCCGTTTAAACCGAACCAATCGAGTGTACCGATAAGTCCGTGCCAATCTGGTCCGAATGATAAAGAATAGCCGATCACAATCCACTGAATCGAAACGATAGCCATTGCACTATAACTATGCATTGTCGTACTGAGTACGTTTTTACTGCGAACCATGCCCCCATAAAAAAGTGCCAATCCTGGTGTCATTAACATGACCATTACTGTCGTTACAAACATAAAAACCGTATCTCCTGTATTCATTCTCTCTCCTCCTATGATGTTAGAAAAAATAACATTGATTTGTTATGTTTCATATCATATTCGAAATGAAATGAAAAATCAACTAAAAATTCGGAAAACTTTATACTTCATGTTAGGGAATCTAACATGAAGTATTTTTGGGGGAATGAAATCAACGTATGTGATTCGTCTTGAAAATTGGTATAATATTCTTACAATTAAAAAACATGGGGGATGCGTGTGAGGAAAATACGGACTAGGAAATTATTTATTTGTTTTTGTTTAGCTGTCGTTTTGTTTGTGCCAATACATACGTTTGCAGATGAAAAAAGAGAGTGGCGAGACGAAGTCGTATATTCCATTATGATTGATCGCTTCAATAATGGAGAACCGAAAAATGACAAACAGTTAGAAATTGGAAATTTAGAAGGATATCAGGGTGGAGATATAAGAGGGATTATAAAAAGACTGGATTACATAAAAGAAATGGGTTTTACCACTGTTATGCTTTCACCGTTTTTTGAAAGTGGAAAGTACGATGGGTTAGATGTGCAAAATTTTCAAAAGGTAAATGAACATTTCGGAACAGAAAATGATGTGAAAGAACTTGTACAAGAAGCGCATGCAAAAGGGATGAAAGTTATATTCCAATTTCCGCTTGGAGAAAACGAACAACAAGTTATAGACGCGATGAAATGGTGGATCAAAGAAGTCGATTTAGATGGAAGTTATGTGATACATAGTGAAAAAAAGTCGCGTTCTTTCTGGGATGACGTGCAAAAAGATATGCAAGTGATAAAGAAAGATTTTCGTATTATGACAAAGGAAGATAGTGAATATAACGAAAAAATAGTAGAATCGTTTTCTAAAGTGGATGTATCGGTGAAACCTTTATATGATGTGAGTAAAAAAGAAGGGGAATTCGTTACATTTTTAGATAATCAAGATACAAAAAGGTTTGCCCGTATTGCAAAAGAGAATATGAATTATCCACCATCTCGTTTGAAACTAGCCCTTACATATTTATTAACATCACCAGGTATTCCGAATTTTTATTACGGGACTGAAATTGCATTAGATGGAGGGGATACCCCGGATAATAGACGATTAATGGATTTCAAATCAGATGAAAAATTTGTGCAGCACATAACGAAACTCGGTGAGCTTAGACAAGCGAGACCATCTTTACGCCATGGAACGTTTGAGTTTTTATACGATAAAGATGGAATGAGTGTACTGAAACGAAAGTATAAAGATGAAGTAACATTAGTAGCGATTAATAATACGAAAGAAACACAAAAAGTTGCTTTACCTGTAAGTGCAATTGGCGAAAAACAAGAGTTAAGAGGATTGTTAGAAGATGAAATTATAAGAGAAGAAAACGGAAAGTTTTATCTTGTTTTAAAGCGTGAAGAATCAAATGTATATAAAGTTAACGGGGAAACAGGTGTGAATTGGCTATTTATCTCTTTAATCGTCGGTGTGAACGTATTGTTTATTGCTTTTTTAATTGCGGTTAAAAAGAGACGGAAATGAGTAGCGTTTTTTTAGTAGTTCTTCAGTTTAAGGTGGTGAGGTATTTGCGGAAAAAGAAGTGGTTCGCTCTATGCTTATGTGTTTTTATCGTATTCGTAAGTTTTTATTTTTGGGAAAAGCGTGATGAAGGGGAATTTGTTCGGTGGGGCGATAGTGTTCATTCTGTTGATACGGCAGTTCTGAAAAGAAACGATATAAAATACAAAATACAAAATCGAAAATGATAAAGTATACATACCTAAAAAATCATTTGATAAAGCAATATGGTGTTGCTCTTAATAAATGCGAAATCTCGGTGGGACAGGCTAAGGAGAAAACTTTCTCCCTAGTCTGTTTTTCTGTGAAGTAAGACTCTCGCTTCGAAATGCAGCTGAGAAAAGAAATGAAAAGACCTTTAGAACAACAATAATTGCAACTATATTGATTTTACATTACATTAAAGGGTGAAAAAGATTCTGATACTCATTGAGGGCTATATTTGAGGAGGGGAAATGGAATTTTACGATTTGGGTATTACCATTAAAGAACTTAGAATGAAAAAGAATATATCACAATCTAAATTGTGTCATGGAATATGTTCGCAAAGTCAAATTAGCAAAATAGAAAAAGGTATGATTTATCCATCTAGTATATTGTTATATCAGTTATCTGAAAGACTTGGTATTGATCCAAATAATATTTTCGCACTAACGCAAAATAAAAAACTAAAATATGTAGAAAATGTAAAATATGTAATGAGAGATTGTACAAAGCAAAAACAATATAATGAACTTTACGAAATAGTGAAACAAGAGAAAAACGAAAATAATTTCCAGTTAAAAGAAGATAAACAATTTCTAATATGGCATGAAGCAATTGCTATATTTCATGTAAATAAATCAATAAAAACTGCTTTAAATCTTTTAAATAGTGCATTAAAACTAACTGTAACGAATGGTGATTTTTTATCAGAAAGAGAAATAGATATTATGCAGTCAATGGCTATATTTTATGGGGAAAATAAAGAGTATGAAAAGAGTATTAATATACTAAGAAGATGTTTAACTAATTTTAATAAGTTAGATTTTCCTAGAAATAAAGAGATTAAATTAAAAATCATTTTTAATTTAGCCAAAATTTTAGGTCATGCAAATCAACATGAAGAGGCAATAAAATACAATGATATGGGTATCAAATTAGCTATTAATCTAAACACGTTATATTTATTAGGTGAATTATATTATGGAAAAGGTTGGAATTTACTAAAGCTGAAACAATATAATGAAGAAGATGTAGCTGATAACATGAAAAAAGCATTATTTATCTTTGAACTAACAGAAAAAGAAAATCTAATAAAAATGGTTAAAGAAAAATATTTTGAAAAACAAAATAAAAAATGATTCATAATTTCTGATGAATATCTTATTAATTTCTATAAAAAAAGGCACCTTACGGTGTCTTTTTTATAACTTATATCATCAATTATTACATTTTATAGGTTTCTTATACCAAGCTTTGTTGATGTATTTACACTTCGCAGGTGTTGAAGTTTTAGGTGTATCCTCGGGTGTAGTTATATTATTAGAACACCCTGCAATATATAGACAGAATGTAGTTAATAAAAAACATATTATTAATTTCTTCAAATAACCACTTCTAACTCTTGTTTAATTAACATTTTTTCATAAAATAAATTCCTTACTAATTTTACATTACATGAAAGGGTGGAAAATATTCTTATACTCATAATTTGTTACATTTGAGTAGGGAGGGAGGTTTTGCGCCGATTATTAAAAGGACCTTCTTCATTTATGCATAATAATTAAATACTTATTCTAACTATCCGATTGCTCGTAATCTTAGACTTTGTAATATTTTCTCTACACGCTAAAAAGAAAAACACCCTCTACACAGAGGATGTTTTTCTTTTTAGCGGTAGTTAATAAATTGTACGTCAATCGGTAAGTCAGCACTGCGAACTGCTGCGATAACTGCTTGTAAGTCATCACGGCTTTTCGCTGTAACACGTACTTGGTCATCTTGTACTTGTGTTTTTACTTTTAATTTCATTTCTTTAATGATGTTGTTAATTTTTTTCGCGTTATCTTTATCGATACCTTGTTGAAGTGTTGCGCGTTGGCGAACAGTGTTACCAGTCGCAGCTTCAACTTTTCCGTAATCCAAGTTTTTAATTGGAACGTTACGTTTTACAAGTTTAGAAATTAGAACGTCTTTTACTTGGTCTAATTTGAACTCATCATCAGAAGTTAAAACAAGTACTTCTTTTTCTAATTTAATATCACTTTTACTTCCTTTAAAGTCATATCGGTTTTGGATTTCTTTTAATGCGATGTTAATTGCGTTTGTTACTTCAGGTAATTCTACTTTCGAAACGATGTCAAAAGAACTATCTTTTGCCATAGTTAGCACCTCCAAATAAATTTCTAATCTTTTTATGTACTGTACATACTAAAGTATAGCTGAAAACGAGCCTAGACTTAAGTGTTTTCATACTTATATTTATGTAACCTCATTTTATTATAGTGAATTTTGGGCAGTTGGACAAATAAAGGAAAAATCGTGTTATAATTAACTTTTGTTTGGAATGATAAAAAATATAAAAAAGTTAATTTTATATATATAGAAGGGAATTAAAAAATATGTATTTACAATTAGGATCGATTGAACAGGTAACTGTTTTACGCGAAACGGAAATCGGCTATATGGTTGGGAATGAAGAAGAAGAAATCTTCTTACATAAAAACGAATTAGTTGGAGAAATTGCAGAAGACGATACGATTGATGTATTCTTATACCTTGATCACCAAAATCGTATTTCAGCAACAATGAAGGAGCCGCTTATTACAACTTTTGATTGGAACTGGGTAAAGGTTGTAGAAGTTATTCCTAGTTTAGGTGTGTTTGTTAATATTGGTGTATCAAAAGATATACTAATCCCAGCTGATGAGTTCCCGATTTATATGCCAGTATGGCCAGAGGTTGGAGACGAATTATATTGTACGTTAAAATTAACGAATCGTGATCGCCTTATCGCTCTTCCGGCAAGAGACAGTGATATGCAAGAAATTATCGTAGATGCGACGCCATCTATGCGTAATAAAAACGTAAATGGACGTGTGTATCGTTCACTTCAAGTTGGTTCATTTATACTAACTGATGAGCATTTCCGTGCTTTCTTACACCATACTGAAAGAAAAGAACAAGTCCGCATCGGTGAACGTGTAACGGGCCGTATTATTGACGTGAAAGATGACGGTACAATTAACATTTCACTTCTTCCTCGTAAAGAAGAAGGAATGGAAGATGATGCTACTGTAATTTATGCATATATGGAAGAACGAGGCGGAGCAATGCCGTTTTGGGATAAGAGCCACCCAGAAGATATTAAAGAACGTTTCAACATGAGTAAAGCTGCGTTTAAGCGTGCGCTTGGTAAGTTGATGAAAGAAGAAAAGATTTACCAAGAAGAAGGTTGGACGTATTTTAAGAAGTAAATTAAATAAAAAGCACTGCCTTATTTTGCTGTAAAAATAAGGCGGTGCTTTTTTAAT
Source organism: Bacillus cereus group sp. N6 (assembly GCF_016483705.1). Classification (NCBI taxonomy): domain Bacteria; kingdom Bacillati; phylum Bacillota; class Bacilli; order Caryophanales; family Bacillaceae; genus Bacillus; species Bacillus cereus group sp. N6. The sequence continues at coordinate 60,497 of NZ_JAEHBI010000032.1, read as the reverse complement.
TCCCTTGCTCATGCGCAAGAGTAAACGTATCTTCCAAGTCACTATCATTTATTTTAATATTTGCCTTTTTTAATTCCTTTTGTATTAACTTATGACTGAATGTAGGGTCGGCAATACGTTCTGCTTCTAAGTTTTTACGGATGGAGTCTTTCACTTCATCGTAAGGTTGTAAATCTTTTTTATCAGTTAATTTAATAATATGATAACCGTTTGGTGATTTAACGGGATTGCTAATTTGTCCGACTTTTAGTTTATAGGCAGCTGTTTCAAATTCAGGCGCCATTCTGCCTGAATTGAAGTATCCAAGGTCTCCACCTTTATCTTTTGATAGTAGATCTTGCGATTCTTGTTTTGCTAATTCTTCAAATGAAGCGCCAGCATCTAATTTTTTCTTTATTTCTTTCGCTTCATTTTCGTCACTTACTAAAATATGACTCGCTTTAATTTCTGGTTTATAGTGGTCTTTCACGTCTTTTTCTGTAACACTTTTCTTAATTGCTTCATTCATAGCAAGTTTGAACTTAATTTGATTTTTGAAATCAGCTTCATCTTTTAAACGATTGTTTTCGAGTACTGCTGTGAATTGATCTCCATATTGATTTTTCGCTTTTTGTACTTCTTTATCTACATCATCGTCAGATACTTTATATTTTTTCGTGATAACGTCTTGTGCCATCATTTCGTATAGCATGTCTTTTCCGTAACGATCTTTCAACTGTTTTTCGAAGTCGCTCTTCTTAATGGTTGAATCTGTTGCTGTAGCGACTGTAGCTGAGCTGTTTTTTTGTCCACAAGCAGCTAGCATTAATATACTTATTAGTGCAGTAATAATGAAAATGTGTTTCCCTCTCATGCCAACACCTCATCCGAATATGTTATCGCTATTGTAGAATATAGAAGTGAACATGAAGTGAATTTTTAATGTTTTTTCCCTGTAAAATGTAAAAAAGTACATCAACAATATTGTTGATGTACGATGGGATCAAAGGTGATCAGTCTTTTTAGAATAGGCACGCTTACCTTGCTGAATATTTTTTTGTTCTTGCTCATTTTTTTGTGTACGCTTTGCATTATTATCGCGTGCTTTTTTGTCGTTATCACTCGTATGTGGCATATGTATCAACTCCATTTCTAACCGTTGTACGTTTATCATTTCCTTTTTCGTAAAGACTATGTATAGCAGTGCATTCATGAATAATAAAGGTGGATTAGAAATGGATTTGAAGTTGAATTATACCGAACTTATAAAGAAGTTAATCGTTGTAATTGTCGCAGGTTTGTTAAACGCGATTGGAATGAATTTATTTTTAACGCCAGCGAAAGTGTACGCGAGTGGCTTTGCTGGATTGTCTCAATTGTTATCACAAATATTAGGGGACTTTTTATCTATTCACATATCAACGGGGGTATTGTTTAGTTTGTTTAATATTCCCGTCGTTATTTTAGCATGGAAGAAGGTTGGAAAGGCCTTTACTTTCTTTAGTTTTCTTTGCGTGATATTTATGACTTTGTTTCTAGAAATTATCCCGGTTAGAGCGGTTTCGAACGATATTATATTAAATGCGATTTTTGGTGGGATTATTTCAGCGATTGGGGTAGGGATTGCGTTGAAGTGGGGGGCTTCTACAGGTGGTTTAGATATTATCGCCATGATTTTATCGAAGATTAAAGATAAGCCTGTCGGTACGTATTTTTTCTTCTTTAATGCACTTATCATTATTGCGGCTGGCTATGTGTATGGATGGGAAAAAGCATTATATACTTTGGTGACTTTGTATGTGTCAACGCGAATTATTGATGCGATTCATACGCGTCATGTGAAAATTACAGCACTAATTGTTACGAAGAATGGGACAGATGTACGAAAGGCGATTCATTCACGCTTAGTGAGGGGGATTACAACTATACCAGCAACAGGCGCTTATACAAATGAAAATAAGGAAATGTTAATGATTGTTATTACGCGTTATGAGTTATATGAATTAGAAAGGGTTATTAGGCAAGTGGACCCAGGTGCATTTACAAACGTATTACAGACGGTCGGAGTGTTTGGTTTGTTTCGAAAAGATTAAAGAGGACCAAAGCTGGTCCTCTTTTTTAATGTAAATTCGTAATATTTTGCAACTGCTCCTGCATTTCACGCAGCTGAACTTTTTCAGCTGTTGAAGAGTTTGCATAAGCAGAGTGCAAAGCGTTTTTTGCTCTATATACGAGATCTTGTTGCTCAGTACCGCTTGAACAAGTGACGGCATTTGCAACGGCATCTCTAGCTTGTTGGAATAGTAAGTTCCCCATTTAAACCCCTCCAAAAGAAGAGTTACTTCTCGCTTTTTCTGCCTCAGCTAATGTACCACGGTACGGGAATCTTGCATCATGCTTCATAACAGCATCGGCTCCTTGTTGGATAAAACGTTTTGATTTGTTCTTTTTACCCATTCGAAAAACCCCCTTTATTTAGCTGAAAACAATCGACGCGCTGACTTTTGCGTCTAATAATAGTATGAGCGTTTGACGAGAAACTATAAGCAGGGAATTTTTAGATTATAATCCAAGAACCTCTTCTAAATATAGCGCAATACCATCTTCTTCATTCGTTAATGTCGTATGATTTGCGAGTGATTTTAATTCAGGAATTGCATTACCCATTGCGATGCCGTGACCAGCAAATTCAATCATTTCAAAGTCGTTATCTTCATCACCGAAAGCGATAATTCGCTCTTGTGGAATGTTGTAATGACTAGAAATTTTTTGTAATCCGACAGCTTTATTTAACCCACTTTTCACGATTTCAATAATCGGCCAAGGTGCGCCCCATTTTCTATGGTCGATTACTTCAGCGTGCATATCAGTTAAATGTTGACGAATTGCACTGGAATGCTCGTCATGTGCGTCAATTAATAAGCAGGTTGGATGATCGTTTAAAATATTTAATAAGTCTCCTGTAAAAATCTTTGGAGAACCGAATTCGAAAATATGTTTTTTATCTTCATCAATTTCACGAACATACACATCGTCCATTACTTCAGCATATATATTTTTTACACCAAAATCAAAGCAAGCTCGGACAATTTCTTGGGCTGTTGCTAGCTCAAGGGGAGAGTGATGTGTTCCCCACTTTGAATCAAGAGGATGATGTACGTAAGCACCATTAAAGTTTACGATTGGTGTATTAAGACCGAGTTCTTTGTAGTAATCAAAACTAGCACGGAAGGGACGTCCCGTTGAAATAACGACAATATGTCCTTGCTCCTTTGCTTTTGCAATTGTATGTTTTGTTCGAGTGGAAATTATTTTGTTGTCTGTTAATAAAGTGCCGTCTAAGTCTAATGCGATTAAATGCTGTTTATTCATAATTTCACCTCTTATAATATTTTTTTGTTTCTATCTGTATTTCCGTTTTTAATATGCAGAAATAAGAGGTTAAACTGGGTGAGAAAACCAAAGATGGAAAGTTCACTATATATCCATCTTACGTCGCAAAGTACTGCGGTGTCTACTATTTCTCGCTGGAAATTAAGAAAAGTCAACGTCTTTTTAGAAAGTTCAAACAATGTTTCTTTCATTATGTACAAATTGTGAAAAGGGTTACATTGCTCGTATGATGAGGCTTATAATGAACATGTAATCTTCTCGTATATGTTTGACTCTCCTTTGAAGCTAGCCTATAGTAGGTTGGTTTCTTTTTTTTCTACAAATAGGAAAGAAATCCCTTCCTAAGCTTGTGTCATTCATGTATATGTACAAGAACGAAATGTAGTACTTGTTTCCTAAACATGACAGAAAAGCTTTCTTTTAAAATGGATATACTAATGAGGCAAAGACGTCATGGAAGGAGAATGGAAATGGGACAAAATCGCAGGTTTCGTTCTGGACAAAAAGCGCCAAACGATGGTATTTACGTAGAAATTGGTGAAACAGGAAGTATGGTAAAAGATCCGCAAATGGTGAAATTAACTGCGGGTGAAAAATTTCCAGATAACGCGAATCATAACCGTCAGTGGACATATAAAAGAAAACCGTAACAGGAGCCGCAATCATTATTGCGGCTTTTTTGTCGTTACGCATTGCGTATATTTTTTCAGTTGTATAATGAATGTTCCCTTTTTCTTTTTCCAATAATAAGTTTGAAAATACATAAGCAAAATTATTGTATAAAAAAGTCAGTTGGCGTATAATCAAATCAAAGGTCAAAGAAAGTCAAACATTTGGAGGACTGTAAAGATGGACTTAAATCAAATGACAACAAAAACACAAGAGGCGATTATGAGTGCCCAATCTTTAGCGGTATCTCATCATCATCAAGAAGTAGATACTGTTCATCTCTTGTTTACATTATTAGAAGAGCAAGATGGATTAGCAGTGCGTATTTTTCAAAAAATGAATGTCGATATAGAAGCGTTAAAGCAAGGCGCCGAAAGTTTAATTAAGAAAAAACCTTCTGTAACGGGAAGCGGTGCAGAAGTAGGAAAATTATATATAACAGGTGCTCTGCAACAACTACTTGTAAGAGCAGGAAAAGAAGCAGAGAAATTGCAAGATGAATACATTTCAGTTGAACATGTATTGCTTGCTTTTTCAGAAGAAAAAGGCGATATAAATCAATTACTTACAAGATTTCACATTACGAAAGATAACTTATTACAGTCTTTAATGACAGTTCGGGGGAATCAAAGAGTGACTAGTCAAAATCCAGAAGCAACTTATGAAGCGTTGGAAAAATATGGTCGTGATTTAGTGGCGGAAGTGAGAGCAGGGAAAATTGATCCTGTTATCGGTCGCGATAGTGAAATTCGACGTGTAATCCGCATTCTTTCACGTAAAACGAAAAACAACCCGGTTTTAATTGGTGAACCCGGTGTTGGTAAAACAGCAATCGTTGAAGGATTAGCACAGCGTATTGTGAAGAAGGATGTACCAGAAGGATTAAAAGATAGAACAATCTTCGCATTAGATATGAGTGCGCTTGTAGCTGGAGCGAAATTCCGTGGTGAGTTTGAAGAGCGTCTGCAAGCTGTATTAAATGAAATTAAAAAGAGTGAAGGTCGCATTTTATTATTCATTGATGAACTTCACACAATCGTCGGCGCTGGTAAAACAGAAGGTGCGATGGACGCAGGAAATATGTTAAAACCGATGCTTGCGCGTGGTGAACTGCATTGTATCGGGGCGACAACGTTAGATGAGTATCGTAAATATATTGAGAAAGATCCAGCGCTAGAAAGACGTTTCCAACAAGTATTAGCAGAAGAACCAACTGTTGAAGATACAATTTCCATTTTACGTGGTTTAAAAGAGCGTTTTGAAATTTATCATGGTGTAAATATTCATGACCGCGCGATTGTAGCAGCATCCGTTTTATCAGATCGATATATTTCGGATCGTTTCTTACCAGATAAAGCGATCGATCTTGTTGACGAAGCGTGTGCAACAATTCGAACAGAGATTGATTCTATGCCAACAGAATTAGATGAAGTAACGCGCCGCATTATGCAGCTGGAAATTGAAGAAGCGGCTCTTGGAAAAGAGAAGGACTTTGGTAGCCAAGAACGCCTGAAAACGTTGCAACGTGAATTATCGGATTTAAAAGAAGTTGCAAGTGGTATGAGAGCGAAATGGGAAAAAGAAAAAGAAGATATTCATAAAGTGCGTGACTTACGTGAACATTTAGAGCGTCTGCGCCGTGAATTAGAAGAAGCAGAAGGTAATTACGATTTAAATAAAGCAGCGGAACTTCGTCACGGGAAAATTCCTGCAATTGAAAAAGAGTTAAAAGAAGCAGAAGAAATGGGTGCACATAATAAACAAGAGAATCGCTTATTACGTGAGGAAGTAAGTGAAGAAGAGATTGCTGATATTGTTTCACGCTGGACTGGTATTCCTGTCGCAAAACTCGTTGAAGGTGAACGCGAGAAATTATTACGCTTAGAGCAAATTTTATCAGAGCGTGTCATCGGACAAGAGGAAGCGGTAAGCTTAGTATCAGACGCAGTTCTTCGTGCACGCGCTGGTATTAAAGACCCGAACCGTCCAATTGGTTCCTTCATCTTCTTAGGACCGACAGGTGTTGGTAAAACAGAACTTGCAAAAACGTTAGCGCAGTCTTTATTCGATAGTGAAGAGCAAATGATTCGTATCGACATGTCTGAGTATATGGAGAAACATGCTGTGTCACGCTTAATTGGTGCGCCTCCTGGATATGTTGGATATGAAGAGGGCGGTCAATTAACAGAAGCGGTAAGACGTAAACCGTATTCAGTTATTTTGTTAGACGAAATTGAAAAAGCACATCCAGAAGTATTCAACATTTTATTACAAATGTTAGATGATGGACGCATTACAGATTCTCAAGGACGTACAGTAGACTTTAAAAACACGGTTATTATTATGACTTCAAATATTGGATCTGCTCATTTGTTAGATGGATTAGAAGCAGATGGCTCAATTAAAGAGGAATCAAGAGAACTTGTAATGGGGCAATTAAGAGGACATTTCCGACCAGAGTTTTTAAATCGTGTCGATGAAATTATTTTATTCAAACCTCTTACAACGAATGAAATTAAAGGTATTGTTGATAAAATTGTAAAAGAATTACAAGGTCGTTTAGCTGACCGTCATATTACAGTAGAATTAACAGACGCAGCGAGAGAATTTGTTGTAGAAGCTGGCTTTGATCCGATGTACGGAGCTCGTCCATTAAAACGATATGTACAGCGTCAAGTTGAGACGAAATTAGCGAGAGAATTAATTGCAGGAACAATTACTGATAACAGTCACGTAGTTGTTGATGTAGAAAATAACGAATTAGTCGTTCATGTAAAGTAAAATAAAAAAGAGTTCGGATAAAATCCGGACTCTTTTTTTAGTGTTGTTCTACTGGCTCGTTTGGAATTGTAGCTGAAATTGCTAGTACTAATACCGCAAGAACAACTGAGAAAATAGACGCTTGGTTAAAATCGTATGTACCGCCAGTCATAGAGCCGATTACGTAGCTCATCATATGTACAAGCGCGAACGACCAAATTAATGCCCAAATGAAACGCATATTTTACACCTCTATTCGTTCAATCTGTCCTTATTGTAACACAATTGAAAAAAGAATATAGAAAAATATTTGTAGATTTTTCAACGCAAATTTGCATTCCGTTCATACATTATAGAAGAGTACTTTTATACGTTTAGAAAATAAGGCGGGGGAAAAATGAGTATTACGGAACGTTTTTTTTATTTAGAAAAAGAACCATGTGTCATTTATTTACCGGAGAAGCCAAATGGATTTTCTGTTATGCTTCTCGGTGATTATAACTACTTTATTGAGAATGGTACAAGTTTATGGACACAGCATGCAGGTAGATCTTATTTTTTACATGGCCTTATTGAGGAAGGCTACACGGTCTTTTCCTCTAATTTATACGGAAGACATTGGGGAAACGACCAATCTGTTCGTCTAGCAAAACGTTTATATGACGTTGTTTTGAGAAAAGAGACATTAAATGCGAAAATGCACATTATGGCAGATGGTATGGGTGCACTTGTAGCACTTGAAATGATGAACAAATACCCTGAATGTATACGCTCTGTCATTATGTTAAATCCATGTTTAGATTTACCAGAATATGTGGAGTTTGAAAAAGAGCATAAGTTTTTTTACAAAAGATTAGTGAAGGAATTAAGTTTGGCGTATGATTCCAAAGAAGAAGAATTAGAATCCAAAATAAATAAGAAATCATTTACGCTTCTTCCGTCTTGTGTACCTGTTAAAGTTTTCGTATCAACACAAGAAAAAAGAGGAAGAAAACAGTTGTTACGTAAATATGAGAAAATGAGGCAATTCAATCAATGCGATACTTCTGTCTTATTCCATCTGCAAGATGTGAAATATAAAATGGTTAGGCAAACGACTGATTTCTTTAAAAAATATGAAGAAGAATTGTAAAGCTCCCATATACATAAATGAGGAGCTATTTGTTTCAAGGAGAAAGGGTTGGTGGTATGGAGCGCGTGCTAATTATAGGTGCACTTACGTTTGTAGGTTATCACCTTGTGAATAAAATGATTGCAGAAGAAGTAGAAGTGTACGGTCTTGATTTTGATGAATTCGAGAATATGAAAAAAATTAATGAAGAGAAGTTATTGTTGATTGGACGAAATGCGTTATTTACGTATTATTCGATAAGAGATGAAGATGGATGGAGATCAGTAGAAGGAGAGAAGTTCGATACGGTTTACTTTTGCTTGTATGAGCCAAATCAACAAAGTGGTTTTCGGAATGAAAGAGTTATATTACAGTATTTAAAGCGGATTATAAGACTGTGTGCAGAGCAGAAAGTGAAGTTAAATCTAATTTCTTCTATTGAAGTAGGAAACGCAGATGAATCTGAAAATAAACGTTTATTTTTGAAAGTGGAAGAAGGATTGAAAAAAGGAGAGGCACCATATAGTGTATTTCGAGTTCCTACATTATATGGGCCATGGCAACCATCTTTTATGATGTATCATCAGCTCATTTTATCAGAACTGGATGAGAAAGAGTGCTATTATGCGAGCGAGGAAAATGGAAGTGATCTATTGTACGTGGAAGATGTATGTGAATACTTATGGGAAAATGGAATGAACGAGGAGCATCTCGGCATATACAATTTACTTAGTGGTAAAAAGTCATTATGGAAAAAAGGTATGAGCCTTTTACGTGCAGCGGATAAAGTGAATAAAAAGAATGAGGAAGAACGAAATGATGCTGTCGAGGTTATTTCGATAAAAAGAAATACCCCGTTAGAATACGGTTTAAATAAACAATTGGCACATATGAAAAAATATAAAGAGTTATACGAAGGATAGCGAGCGTGTTACACTATGTATGTGAAAGTTTTAATGGAGAGGAAGAACATAATATGAATGAGAAAAGCATGCAATTTTTACAAATCGCAATGAAGCATTTACCAGAAGCAAAGGCCATCTTAGATTCGAATGGAATTGCGCTTGATATGGAGAAAGCACAACCAGTATTAGAGTTATTGATGAAAGTTATGAACGAAGCATATGAGCTTGGGAAAGCAGATAAAGAATAAAACCTTCTTTTTTGGAAGGGAAGAGAGGCTCGAACCGTGGATAGAAGCGGTTCGGGCCTTTTTATATTTCAAAAGAAACAGGAAAGGTATGTTTCTGTTTCTTTTAATAAACAATAAAGTGAATAATGCTGGATTTATGTTTTAGCTGAAATATATTCTAGACAAAAATACATTTATGTTTTAAAATTAGTACCAAGTCATAATAATTGATATAAAACGGAGGGCTGCGATGTGAACGTGGGCATTTTAGGGATCGGAAGATATGTGCCAGAAAAAGTAGTCACAAATCACGATTTAGAGAAAATCGTAGATACATCTGATGAATGGATTCGTACGAGAACGGGAATTGCAGAAAGACGCATTGCCGATGATACAATAGATACTTCATATATGGCGGTAGAGGCTTCTAAAAAAGCACTTGAAGATGCCGGGATTAGCGGAGAGGATATCGACCTGATTTTAGTGGCAACAGTAACACCAGATCGCGCATTTCCAGCAGTAGCTTGTGTCATTCAAGAAGCCATTGGCGCAAAACACGCAGCCGCAATGGATTTAAGTGCAGCGTGTGCTGGTTTTATGTACGGAATGATTACAGCGCAGCAATTTATTCAAACGGGAACTTATAAAAATGTATTAGTAGTTGGTAGTGATAAACTATCTAAAATTGTAGACTGGAATGATCGAAATACAGCAGTACTATTTGGAGACGGAGCTGGCGCTATTGTAATGGGGGCTGTTTCAGAAGGAAGAGGCGTTCTATCTTTCGAATTAGGAGCAGACGGAAGCGGCGGTAAGCATCTTTATCAAGACGAGTATGTTATGATGAACGGCAGAGAAGTCTTTAAATTTGCTGTTCGCCAACTTGGTGATTCCTGTCTTCGCGTGTTAGAAAAAGCGGGACTTACGAAAGAGGATGTGGATTTTTTAGTACCACATCAAGCGAATATTCGTATTATGGAATCTGCAAGAGAGAGATTAAATTTACCACAAGAAAAAATGAGTATGACAATTGAAAAGTTTGGTAATACATCAGCTTCTTCAATTCCAATTGCAATGGTAGAGGAATTGCAAAATGGACGTATTCAAGATGGTGATTTAATTATACTTGTTGGTTTCGGCGGCGGATTAACATGGGGAGCAGTTGCTCTTCGTTGGGGTAAATAAGGACTGAGAGAAAAAAAGGAGTGTATTTTGTATGGAGAAAAAGAGGGTCGTAATTACAGGACTAGGAGCTGTTACACCGATCGGAACAGATGTTGAAACAGCGTGGGAAAACATTAAAAAGGGTGTATCTGGAATCGGACGACTTACAAGAATTGATCCGGAACTGTTTCCAGCAAAAGTAGCAGCAGAAATTAACGACTTTGAAGTCGAGAAATATATTGATAAAAAAGAAGCGCGCCGTATGGATCGCTTTACACAATATGCAGTAGCAGCAGCGAAAATGGCAGTTGCAGATGCAAAGCTTGAAATTACAGAAGAAAACGGACCTCGAATTGGTGTATGGATTGGTTCTGGTATTGGCGGTATGGAAACATACGAAGAACAATTTAAGATTTTTACTGAGAAAGGTCCGCGCCGCGTGAGCCCATTCTTCGTACCAATGATGATCCCAGATATGGCAGCAGGTCAAGTATCGATCGCAACAGGAGCAAAAGGAATTAACACTTGTTCTGTAACGGCTTGTGCATCTGGTGCAAACTCAATTGGTGATGCATTTAAAGCAATTCAACGCGGTGATGCTGATGCAATGATAACAGGCGGAGCAGAAGCGCCGTTAACAAGTATGGCATTTGCAGGATTTAGTTCAGCGAAAGCATTAACATTTAATGAAGATCCAGCAACAGCTTGCCGTCCATTTGATAAAAACCGTAGTGGTTTCGTAATGGGTGAAGGTTCAGGTATTTTAATTCTCGAAGAATTAGAGCACGCATTAGCTCGTGGTGCTCACATTTATGCGGAAATCGCTGGTTACGGTGCAACTGGTGATGCATTCCATATTACAATGCCGGCTCCTGGCGGTGAAGGCGGCGTGCGTGCAATGCGTCAAGCTTTAGCAGATGCAGGTCTACAGCCAGAAGATATTGATTACATTAATGCGCACGGTACAAGTACGGATGCGAATGAAAAGTATGAAACGATGGCAATTAAAGAAACGTTCGGTGAGCATGCGTACAAAGTAGCAATTAGCTCAACGAAATCAATGACAGGTCACTTATTAGGAGCAGCTGGTGCTGTTGAAGCGATCTTTTCAATTAAATCAATTACAGACGGAGTAATCCCTCCAACAATTAACTATGAAACACCAGATCCAGAATGTGACTTAGATTACGTACCGAATAAAGCGAGACAACAAGAAGTAAATGCAGTATTAAGTAACTCACTAGGATTCGGTGGTCATAACGCAGTATTAGTATTTAAATCGTATAAATAATAGATGAGATAAGGAGTTTTTTCGCACTATATTGCGAAAAAACTCCTTATTTATTTTTACGCCTTTTTCTCCTTTTGCATATACATAAGAAAAAGGAGGGATAAAGATGGGGATTGTTGAAACTGCTGAGTGGTTACATCTATATTATGGACGGCCAGAAAAGCTGTGTGAAAAGTTTACGAAGTATATCCCGCTGCCAAAAGAAAGGTTGTATCGCTTTTTAATTTCTAAAGGTATGTACCGCCCAGTTATACGAGGAGAACAAGAAGTAAAAGAGTTAGAGGAAAAGGAAGTTTGGAAAGAGTTACGTACGGAGTATGAGAAACTGAAAACCTGGTTACAAGGTCCAGATGTCCCTGTCTTTATTTTATTATCAGATTCCTATAATCGAACTGTACAAGAAGAGTATAACGGTAGGGCGGGATTATCTATGCGTCACGTTATTTTCTTATTCGTATGTGGACGGAATTCGGTGGAAGAATTAAAGGTGTTATTGGCGCATGAATATCATCACATATGCAGGTTACATCAAATTGAGACGAAAGAAACAGAATATACATTACTTGATACGATGATTATGGAAGGGCTAGCTGAGCAAGCGGTAACGGAAAGATATTCAGAAAAAAACAATGCACCGTGGACGATGTATCTTTCAAAAGAAGAGGCTATTTATTATTGGAAAAATGTTGTACATGAAAGAATAAGTATAAAACGAGGAACAAGGGAGCACGACATCTTATTAAATGGATTTCACTCTTATCCAAAGATGCTGGGCTATGCGCTTGGATTTCATATTGTCAAAGATTGCGTAACATTGGAAGGAGAAGATACACTTTCTTTATTATCTATAGATGCAAAAGAAATATTGAATAAAGCAAATACATTTCATATATAAAAAACAGGAGCTCTATTTCCTGTTTTTTTTAGTATTAATAGAAGAAAAAATAATAATTAGAATATATTTCCTTAGGTGGAATAAAGTTAAGAAAAATTGAACATAATGATTGATACAAACAGTAGTGAAGTGAGGGGTAGTGAATGTTATATCTACATGATGTATGGGTAAATTGGTTTGAAGGTGAAGAGAATGGGTATAACGTTTGTCATTTTTACGAATGGCGGAAAGATGATACGATTGAGCTATTAGATCAAGTGCCATTATTAAAAGTAGATGCCACATTATATCATTACATCGAGGACGAATTGTTAGAGCTTCCGCAAAAATTGTTGGAAGACGTACATCATAAGGCATATATTCGTAAAAATCATGAACGTTTGCAGCAAGAGTATTGCTTTGTTGTTACAGATGGAAAAGGAATTATTGCGATTGACACAATTGGTTACAATGTACCAATTCGAAAGAGCAGACTTATACCGCGCCAAGAGCAGATGGTATATGAGATGGTAGAAAACGTACAAGCAGAAAAGTATGAGTTCCAAGTAGAAGAAATGGAAAAAGAACATCATATTTTATCACCATCACCTTTCATTATGAATGGCTTAACTCGTAAAGAAAGACAGCTGAAACAATTATTATTTATGGCGTTAGATCAATTACATACAACGAAAAACACAGCAGAAATTCGCTATTGGTTCACAGAGTGGGATCCATCAGCATACGGAATGGTTCAACATATGGAATTTGAAGATATTTGGGCTAAACTGTATGATGAAGCGAAAACAGGCTGGTCTGAGAAGCACGAACAATTATGCGAGCGTCTCGTAAAAGGACAGCCATTTTTTGAAAAGTTATGGGAAATGGAAAACGAGCAAAAGGTAAATTAAAAAAACCGCCAATTGGCGGTTTTTTTAATTTGTTGTAACTTAGCTCCAGCGGCAAGAATGTTCGGTGGCTTCGCGCCTTCCTGCGAGGCAAAAAGCGCCTCTACGTCAGGAGCTCCATCCCCTCACATTCTAAGCGAGCCGCTTCCGCTTTATAAGAAATCCAGCTCCGGCTCCTAGCCCTTCGCGTCTAAGAACCTTCCCCACGAGAAGGTAAAAAGCACCTTCTGTGGGAAAGAACCTTAGCCGTCAGGGCTAAACAGTCGCTTCCGCTTTATAAGTTACCTACGTTTTCTGCTTAGTCCCATTGCGTTTTCTACTTTGCGTAGTTGTTTGAATGCAACGCGGTTTGCTTTTTCTGCACCTTTGTCTAGAATTTCGTCTAGTTCTGGTGAGTTGATTAGTTCGTTATATTTGTCTTGGATTGGACGAATTGCTTCTACGACTACTGCTGCTAGGTTGCCTTTGAAGTCTCCGTATCCTTTTCCTTCGTACATTGCTTCTATTTCTTCAACTGTTTTTCCAGAGAATGAAGAGTAGATTGTTAATAAGTTAGAGATTCCAGGTTTGTTTTCTTTATCAAATTTCACGATACCTTCAGAATCAGTTACAGCACTTTTAATTTTCTTTTCAATTGTTTTTGGTTCATCAAGCATACTGATCATTGCTTTTGGATTCGGATCAGATTTACTCATTTTTTTCGTAGGTTCTGTTAATGACATAACGCGAGCTCCTACTTTTGGAATACGAATTTCAGGAACAGTGAACACTTCACGGAAGCGTTTGTTGAAACGCTCTGCTAGGTCGCGTGTTAATTCCATATGTTGTTTTTGATCATCACCAACAGGTACGATTTCAGTGTTGTAAAGTAAAATATCAGCCGCCATTAATGGTGGATACGTTAGTAATCCAGCTGGAACTGAATCTCTACCAGAAGATTTATCTTTATATTGCGTCATACGCTCTAATTCTCCAACGTAAGCAACTGATTGCATAATCCATCCTAGTTGAGCGTGTGCTGGTACTTCTGATTGTACAAATAAAGTAGCTTTTTCAGGATCGATGCCGCATGCTACATAAAGTGCAGCAAGACTGCGAATGTTTTTACGAAGTTGTACGGGATCTTGAGGTACTGTAATCGCATGTTGGTTTACAATACAGAAATAACAGTCGTGTTCATTTTGAAGCTCTGTAAATTGCTTCATAGCTCCTAAATAGTTTCCAAGTGTAATCGTTCCACTCGGCTGAATACCAGAAAAGATAACTGACATAAGTAATTCCTCCTAAATTTGAATGCGTGATGGGGAAGAGAAGGCAAACAAAAAAGCCCATTCATCCCAAAAACTATAGGGACGAATGGACCGCGGTACCACCCTAATTATTTCACTACTGTGAAATCTCTCTAATCCATAATAACGTTTGGATATAACGCCAAAGCCTACTACTTTCGGTTCGGTTTGGTGCTCAAAAGCCCATTCCATACTGCGCAATTACTTGTTCACACCAGCCACAAGCTCTCTGAAATTGCATCAATATGTACTCTTCTTTATCATCGCATACATATAAATTTATTTATTGTTACCTAAGCTCTTTTAATATGAAAGAACTAAAGTTTTATAACAAAATGTTTTGCTGATTATTATATCATATGGGATAGTGTTTGCAAACTACATCAAAATAGTAAAACTAATGAGGGTCGAGAACAACCCAAGAACGATACCGGTAATGCAAATTGGATACGTCCATTTGAATGAATATGTTTTATAAATACGTTCTTTCTTATCGACAGGTTCCTCTACTTCTTCAATTAAAGACTCAATTTTTTTGTTCGTACCAAATACTCTTTGGAAGGCGTAAATGGTTACGTTAAAAAATCCATTTTGAAATATGAATAAAAAACCGCCTATAAGAATAAAAAATAGTGCGACATAAAACGATATATTGACAAAATTCAACAAAAATTGCGATGAAACGAGGAATGCGCCAATACTAGAAGCGATTATCGCTATGAAAATTAGTATACAAGTATGAAAAAAAACTTTATTCAAAATGTTCCCCTCCGTCAAAATATTACTAGAATTATTATACTATAAAAGCTATAATATGTACTAGAATTAATTTTTTGAAAATTATACGCAATTAAAGGTCTGATTTTAAGATGATGGTAGCAATGTTAACGTATCCCTTTACAAAAAAATAAAAAAATAAACATTTTATTAAAAATTTTAACAAAAAAACAAAAAACTATATTCACAATTGTTATATTATATGTATAATGAAAATTGTAGAAACTTGGAGATTATTCTTTCAATTCTACTTTTTTACAAGTGAGGGTACAGGAAGTGCAATTAGGGGAGGCAACACAACATGAAGAAAAAGATACCGTTATTACTTGCATCGACGTTGACTGTCAGTATGTTAGGAGCTTGTAGTTACCAAAAAGAGGATAATAAAGCAGGCGCAAAAGAAAAATCCTCAAACAAGCAAGTGTTAAATCTAACCGAGACAGCTGAAATCCCAACTATGGATACGACGTTATCAACAGATGCAGCATCTTCTAACATCATGAATAACACAATGGAAGGATTATATCGTCTGGGGAAAGACGATAAGCTTGTTCCAGGTATCGCTAAATCTTATGAGAAATCAGAAGATGGCAAAAAATATGTATTTAAGTTACGTGAAGATGCGAAATGGTCTAATGGTGAACCTGTAACAGCGAAAGACTTCGTTTATTCTTGGCGAAGAGCTGTAGATTCAAACACGGGTGCCAAGTTTGCTTACATACTATTTGATGTTAAAAATGCGGAGAAAGTTAACAAAAAAGAATTACCAGTTGAAGAACTTGGTGTAAAGGCAATTGATGATCATACACTTGAAGTGGAATTAGATAACCCTGTTCCTTATTTTGTAAGTTTAACAGTCTATCCAACATTGTATCCTTTGAGTGAGAAGTTTGTAACAGAACAAGGAGCAAAATTTGGATTAGAATCCAATACGACACTTTATAATGGTCCATTCGTATTAAATGAATGGAAGCATGAACAAAGTTTCCAACTTAAGAAAAATCCAACGTATTGGGAAAATAAAGAAGTAAAACTTGAGGAAATAAACTTCAATATTGTTAAGGATCGTTCAACTGCTATAAATTTATATGAAACGAAAGCAATTGATCGTGTAGTCTTAACATCAGAGTTTGTAGACAAATACAAATCAGATGCTGACTTTAAAACGATTAAGAGACCATCTACACAATTTATTTGCTTAAATGAAAAGAATAAATTTTTAGCAAATAAAAATATCCGAAAAGCAATTGCAATGTCCTTTGAGCGTGAAAATATCGGGAAAGTTATCTTAAACGATGGTTCAGAGGGGATATATGGTTTTGTTCCGAAAGGCTTAGCAAAAGGTCCGAATGGAAAAGACTTCCGTGAAGAAAACGGAAAGCTTATAAAAGAGGATATTAAAGAAGCTCAAAAATACTGGGAAGCTGGTAAAAAAGAACTTGGTGTAGACAAAGTAGAGTTAGAGCTATTAAACTTTGATACTGATGATGCTAAAAAAATCGGAGAGTATTTAAAAGGCCAATTTGAAAAGAACTTACCAGGTTTAACAGTTTCAACAAAAATGCAGCCATTTGCACAAAAATTAAAACTTGAAGCAAGTGGAGATTACGCAATGTCATACGCGGGATGGAGTCCAGATTATATGGATCCAATGTCATTCCTTGAAATGTATACGACAGGTAATGCGCAAAACAAAGTAAATTATGCAAATGCAGCGTATGATGATTTAATTAAAAAAGCGAAAACAGAAGTTGATGTACAAGCTCGCTGGGATGCATTATTACAAGCAGAAAAACAACTGCTTGAAGATGCAGCGATTGCTCCAGTATATCAACCAGGAAAAGCTTATTTACAACGTGGCTCAATTACTGGCCTATTAGAACATAAATATGGCGGAGAATTTAGCTATAAGTGGGTTGAACTAAAAAACTAAAAATGGTTTCCATCATGAATAAGGGTATATGCCTATGATGGGCGTATGCTCTTATTTTAAAAAAATAAAAGTAAGAATATTTTAAACTATCTTATTGCTTTTGAGAAAAACGGGGAGGTGCTTGACTATGGGACGTTATGTATTAAAACGTTTCGTGTACATGGCTTTGACATTATTTTTAATTACTACACTGACTTTCTTTTTGATGAAATTACTTCCGGGTTCTCCGCTTAAAAACCAGGAGAAACTATCACCGGCACAAAAAGAAATCATTCTTGAAAAATATGGCTTAAATGATCCAGTACCAGTTCAATATGCACGTTACTTAGGTAACTTAGCAAAAGGTGATCTAGGGGTATCATTCCAATATGATAACCGTCCAGTAACAGATATGATTGTGGATCGCATTGGACCATCAGCACAACTTGGTTTACAAGCGATTATATTAGGAACATTTATCGGTTTAATTTTAGGAATCGTTGCGGCACTTCGTAACAATACGTGGGTCGATTATGGGGCGACAATTATTTCCGTACTCGGGATGTCGGTACCATCGTTCGTATTCGCCGCATTACTACAATATTTCGTAGGGGTAAAACTTGGGTGGTTCCCAGTAGCATTCTGGAAAGGACCAGAGTTTACCGTAATGCCTACAATCGCTTTATCGATGGCAGTTATCGCAACAATCGCACGTTTTGCTCGTGCAGAGTTAATTGAAGTTATGCAAGCTGATTACATTTTAACAGCGAAAGCGAAAGGAATTAGCCAAGGCGTTATCATTATTAAACACGCACTTCGTAACGCGTTAATTCCAGTAGTAACAATTTTAGGACCAATGGTTGCAGGTTTAATTACAGGGACATTAGTTATTGAGCAAATTTATGCTGTACCAGGACTAGGGGAACAGTTCGTTAAATCTATTACAGTGAATGACTATACAGTTATTATGGGAACTACAATTTTCTATAGTGCGATTTTCATCTTAGTTATTTTCATTGTCGATATTTTATACGGAATTATTGATCCTCGTATTCGTTTAGCGGGAGGGAAAAAATGATGAAAGATGTACAAAAATTATCTCCAGATTTATTTCAACAAGCCAATCAAAATAATGTTGATAATGAAGTCATTGCCCGTCCAAGCTTAACGTTTTGGCAAGATGTAAGAAGACGTTTGTTCCAACATAAAGGAGCAATGTTCGGTTTCGTTTTATTAGCGCTTATTATATTACTAGCAATCTTAGGACCGATGGTAAGTAAGCATTCTTATAAAGAGCAAGACTTAGGTCGTGCGAAATTACCACCGAAAATTCCTGTTATTGAAAATGTTCATTGGCTACCATTTGACGGTACGGATCAATATGGTGTTGACCAATATGAAAAACGTGATATTAAAGAGTATTTCTGGTTTGGTACAGATGATCTTGGCCGCGATTTATGGACAAGAACATGGGAAGGTACGCGTGTATCATTATATATCGCTCTTTTAGCAGCGGCGATTGACTTAGTAATTGGGGTTGCTTATGGAGGTATTTCAGCGTTCTATGGCGGTAGAGTAGATAATATTATGCAACGTGTTATGGAGATTATTAACGGTATTCCATACTTAATCATCGTTATTTTAATGGTAATCATTATGGGATCTGGTATATGGTCAATTACACTAGCAATGGCGATTACAGGTTGGATAGGGATGTCACGTATCGTTCGTGGACAAATCCTGAAATTAAAAAATCAAGAATATGTATTAGCATCTCGTACATTAGGTGCAACAAATACACAATTAATTGTAAAACACTTAATCCCGAACGTAATGGGACCAATTATCGTAATGACAATGTTTACAATTCCAACAGCAGTGTTTGGTGAGGCGTTCTTAAGCTTCATCGGTTTAGGTATTCAGCCACCATTCGCATCACTTGGTTCTCTTGTAAATGACGGCTATAAATCAATTCAAACGTATCCACATATGATGTTCATCCCAGCGGTTGTCATCAGTATGTTAATCTTAGCATTCAACTTAATGGCAGACGGATTACGCGACGCGTTAGATCCAAAAATGCGTAAGTAAAAGAGGGGAGAAGTAAAAATGAAAACATTGCTAGAGGTAAAAGATTTGCAAGTCTCCTTTGATACACATGCAGGTGAAGTACAAGCTGTACGCGGTGTTACTTTTGATTTAAAAAAAGGAGAAACATTAGCGATTGTAGGAGAATCTGGTTCTGGTAAATCAGTTACTTCTAAAGCGTTAATGGGATTAATTCCGAATCCTCCAGGGCGTATTAAAAACGGTGAAATCGTATTTGAAGGTCGTGACTTAACGAAACTGACAGAAAAAGAAATGCAGCAAGTGCGCGGGAAAGATATCGCGATGATTTTCCAAGATCCAATGACATCATTAAATCCAACGATGACAATTGGGAATCAAATTATGGAAGGTCTTATTAAACACCAAGGGATGAGTAAAGCAGACGCACGTAAAGTTGCGTTAGAATTAATCGACCTTGTAGGTATTCCGAATCCAGAAGCGCGTTTAAAACAATATCCTCACCAATTCTCAGGTGGTATGAGACAGCGTGTAGTTATTGCGATGGCGTTAGCTTGTAACCCGAAATTATTAATTGCCGATGAGCCGACAACAGCGCTAGACGTTACAATTCAGGCGCAAATTTTAGAGCTTATGAAGGACATTCAGCAAAAAACAGAAGCGGCAATCATTTTCATTACACATGACTTAGGTGTAGTGGCAAACGTTGCGGACCGCGTAGCAGTTATGTACGCAGGTAAAGTTGTTGAAATTGGAACGGTTGATGAAATTTTCTACAATCCAAAACATCCATACACTTGGGGCTTAATCGCATCTATGCCAAGTTTAGATGGTTCAGAAGAAGAGTTATACGCAATCCCTGGAACGCCTCCAGATTTATTAAAGCCGCCAAAGGGAGATGCTTTTGCACCACGTAATCCACAGGCATTGAAAATTGATTTTGAAATGGACCCACCTTTATTTAAAGTAAGTGATACACACTATGCGGCAACTTGGTTACTTCACGAGCAAGCTCCAGAAGTAAAACCACCGGCAGTCGTTGAAAAACGCATTCTTCAAATGAAAGCAGGTGAACAACATGACTAAACAACGTGAGAAATTAATTGAAGTAAAAAATGTAAAACAGCACTTCGACGTGAGTGGTGGTGTTGTCAAAGCGGTTAATGATATTTCATTTGATATTTACCGCGGAGAAACATTTGGTCTTGTAGGAGAATCAGGTTGTGGTAAATCGACAACTGGAAGAACGATTATTCGTTTATATGATGCAACTGCTGGTGAAGTGTTGTTCGATGGTGAAAATGTACATGGTAAAAAATCACGTGCAGAGCTGAAGAAATTCAACCGTAAAATGCAAATGATTTTCCAAGATCCATATGCATCATTAAACCCTCGTATGACAGTAGGGGATATTATTGCAGAAGGTATTGATATTCACGGACTAGCAAAAGGCAAAAAAGAGCGTATGGACCGTGTTCATGAATTATTAATCACAGTTGGTTTAAATAAAGAGCACGCAAACCGTTTCCCGCATGAATTCTCAGGGGGACAACGTCAACGTATCGGTATCGCTCGCGCACTTGCTGTAGAGCCTGAATTTATCATTGCCGATGAGCCAATCTCAGCACTTGACGTATCAATCCAGGCGCAAGTTGTAAACTTACTGAAAAAGTTACAAAAGGAAAAAGGTTTAACATACTTATTCATTGCCCATGATTTATCGATGGTAAAATACATTAGTGATCGCATCGGCGTAATGTACCGTGGTCAAATCGTTGAGCTAACAACAAGTGAAGAGTTATATGCGAATCCAATTCATCCATATACGAAATCACTATTATCAGCAATTCCGCTTCCAGATCCAGATTATGAGCGCAATCGTAAACGTATCGTATACGATCCATCTCAGCATGATTATGCTAGTGAAGCACCAACAATGCGTGAAATTCGCCCAGGACATTTCGTATTATGTTCTGAAGCAGAGTATAAGAAATATAAAGAGATTTATCAATAATAAAAAAGCCAATCTTCCGTTAAGAAGATTGGCTTTTTTCTACTATATAATAGATTTGTCAACATTTCTCGGTAAGTCGATATATTTAAAGAATCGCAGATATAAGTTTCCTTTACGAATGACTACACCTTAATTAAACGAGTGTTACTGTGCTTGAACAGAAACAATTTCCTCTTGTTCTTCAGGTTTAACGAGTGCATAACGTTCCCACGCCCTACTTTTCCAGCGGAAGAACATAATAATGGCACGTGTCCATTCATCAATAGCAATCGCTAACCAAATACCAACGAGCCCCATATCTAAATGGAAGGCGAAAAAGTAACCGAGTGGTAAACTCATTAACACCATAGAGAATGCTCCGATCAAAACTGGGTACTTTGCATCACCAGCTGCGCGAAGTGAATTGATAATGACGATATTCATCGTACGTCCCGTTTCAAGTAGCACACTTAGTAAAAGAACTGACGCACCTAACGTAATAATGTGCGGATTATCTGTAAATAGTCCCATTAATTGTGTACGGAATGTAACGACGAGAGCGACCATACATAAAGTGACGCCAATTGCCCATTTTACACTTTTCCATACGCGTTCATACGCTTCATCTTTTTCACCACCGCCAACGAGGCGTCCGATAATAATGGCTGTTCCCATACCGATCGCAATCGCGAATAAATAAGTGAACATAGAAATGTTCGTAGCGTATTGTCTAGCCGCTAATGATTCCGTTCCTAAGTATGTTGCATAGTATAAGAAGACAATTTGGCAAGCTTGATACATAACCTGCTCAAATGCAGATGGAATCCCGATTTTTAAAATTTTTCCGATGTATTCCTTTGATAAGGTGAAGTAATATTGTAATTTCACACGGTATTCCATAACGCGGTACAGTAACCAGAAGAAAACGATAAGTGCGATAAGTCGGCTGACAGCAGAAGAAATGGCAGCCCCTTGTACACCGAGTTCTGGGAAACCAAATTTCCCGAAAATGAGTACGTAGTTTCCAGCGATATGAATAATATTCATTCCAAGTGAAATAAACATCGCTTGCTTTGTGAAGCCGTGTACGCGGATAATTGCGGCTAATGAATTAATAATAGCTTGAAGGAAAATAGCGCCTCCGACGATGGATAAATAGTTTTGCGCATACATGAGTACATCGCCTTGTAAGTTCATTGCCATCATCACATGTTTTGAAAATAAAAGAAAACCAGCGCTTATAATGAGTCCGACCACTAAATTTAATGTGACGGCTAAAGCTGATATTTTAGATGCTTCCATAAAACGTTTGGAACCGAGGTATTGAGATACGACGATAGCTGCGCCGTTCCCGATGACTTCTAGTACCAAAATAGCGATATGGAGATATTGATTCGCTGCACCAACCCCAGATACAGCATCGTCTGATAATGCACTTAACATGAAAGTATCAGCGATCCCCATTAACATAAATAGAAAAACTTCTAGAAAAATAGGCCATGTTAATAAGAATAAACTTAATTTCTCTGTCGGCCCGTTTTTTGCCTGAATTGCTGCCATGTCCGTCCCCTCTTTACCGATATCTATTTTTAGCAAGGTGTATCGTAACATACTTTCTTATCCTTTGCACTCATTTTAACCTACATATCTTTATTATGAAGGGAGCGCTATTTTATGATAAAAAGAGAAGGATAATTATGCACAAAGTATTATGGGATATAAAAATTATTTTTCTCTGATAATTTAGAAAAATATAAAAACATTCATTTTCAACACTTTAGTAAGGATAATCAGCAATATGAAACGTTTACAAAGGTTTATTTTTAAACAGAAAATTTTAATAAAATAGAAATATAAATATACAAAAATATATTTGTGTGTATAATATGAATTGTTAGAACATATATATATTTCTTTTTGTTTGAAAATGAAAGGGCTAACATTTTTGTGGAGGGTGGAAGAATGAAAAAAAAGATGCCAGTTTTTGTAGTATCAACAGTAGCGATGAGCATGATGTTAGGGGCATGTAGCTACCAAAAAGATGAACCGCAAGCGAACGCAAAAGGGGATAGCGGGAAAAGCGGTGCGAAGCAAGTTATTAATCTAATTGAAACGCAAGAAATTCCAACGATGGATCCAGCGTTATCAGCTGATGCGGTTTCTTCAAGAGTAATGACTAATACGATGGAAGGCTTATACAGTTTAGGAAAAGATGATAAGCTAGTTCCTGGTGTAGCGAAGGAATTCCAAAAGTCAGAAGACGGTAAAAAATATACATTTAAATTACGTGAAGACGCAAAATGGTCAAATGGTGAGCCTGTGACGGCGAAAGATTTCGTATACGCATGGCAAAGAGCAATTAACCCAGATACAGCTGCGAAATCAGCGTACATTATGTATGATATAAAAAATGCAGAGAAAATTAATAAAAAAGAGATGAGTCCGGATCAATTAGGTGTAAAAGCGATTGATGATCATACATTAGAAGTGGAATTAGACAATTCAATTCCATACCTTGTAGATTTAATGGTATATCCAATCTTCTATCCTGTGAATGAAAAGTTTGTAAAAGAACAAGGTACGAAGTTTGGTTTGGAAGCGAATACAACACTTTATAACGGACCATTTACATTAAGTGATTGGCAACATGAACGTAGCTTTAAAATGACAAAGAGCGCGTCATATTGGGACAATAAAGAAGTGAAGATTGAGGAAGTAAACTTTAATATTGTTAAAGATACGTCTACACCAATTAATTTATATGAAACAAACGCAGTCGATCGAGCGACGTTATTAGCGGAGTTCATCGATAAATATAAAGGAAAACCAGATTTCCAAACAGTAGAAGATACATCTGTATTCTTCCTTCGTTTAAATCAAAAAGATCCAGCGTTAGCAAATAAAAATATTCGTAAAGCAATTTCACTTGCTTTTGAACGTAAACCGTTCGTTGATACATTATTAAATAACGGTTCTAAGCCAGCGACAGGATTAATTCCTGATAATTTCATTAAAGGGCCGGATAAAAAAGACTTCCGTGCTGTAAATGGAGATATTGTAAAACCAAACGTGAAAGAAGCGAAGAAATATTGGGAAGCTGGTAAAAAAGAGCTTGGTAAAAATGAAATTGAATTAGAGCTATTAAATGAAGATGTTGAATTATCGAAGAAAACAGGTGAATATTTAAAAGGTGAGTTAGAAAAGAATTTACCAGGTTTAACAGTGAAAATTAAACAACAACCATTTGCGCAAAAACTAAAACTAGAAGATGCAGGCGATTTTGTCATGTCATTCTCTGGATGGAGTGCAGACTTCCCAGATCCAGTTACATACCTTGATATGTTTGTGACGGACGGATCGCAAAATAAAATGAAATACTCTAATCCGAAATATGATGAAATTATCATGAAAGCGAAGAAAGATGGAAGTGATGTAAATGCCCGTTGGAAAAACTTACTAGAAGCAGAGAAAATGTTACTTGATGACGCTGCGATTGTTCCAGTATATCAACGTGGTAGAGCATATATACAAAGAGAATCAATTAAAAATATGTACAACCATAAATATGGCGGTGATTTAAGCTTTAAATGGGCGTCAGTAGAGAAATAAGAAAAAAGCAGGTGATTGCCTGCTTTTTTTTTAATACGTACGTTTCTTATAAATACCTTTCCCGCCAACTTGGTTCCAGCCGGATTGTACATCCAAACTTTTATTAACAAACTTCATCTTTTCTTTACCGCCAAAGAGTTTTTCACCAATGCTATTTGTAATGACACCAATCAATGCTGTGATTCCGATGATGAGGGCAGCAACAGTGACAAAATCAATAAAAAAAGCAATCATTTGCAAATTCCCCCCTTTGCCTGTCTGTATGTTTATTGTATGAGATAAAAGATAAAAAAGAAAGAAATGTCAGAAAAATTATTGATTTATTTTAGAAATCGTATAGACATGGATGAGGATGTTTGTTAAAATGAGAACAAATGTTCCTTTGGATTCTCACTTGTATAGTCTTACATTTCTTAATTGATTTATGAAGAAAAGGTAAGAAAACGTTCTCTTTTTCATAGAGAAGATTATGGGGAAATAACTGTATATCACATGAAAAATCTATGACAAGCCAGTATTAAGAGGGTTGAAGGTTATTGTTAAATTACAGCTGAAGTGAGTGTGATCATGTTACATAGCAGTGGAATACACGGAAGAGTTTTCTCAATTAGAAGGAAATTTACTGTATATTTCTTGCAAAATCTATTGTATAATGATTATAGAAGTTACTTATTAAAAGTAATTGTTGTTTGCTCAAAGTTGTTGCTTACATGAAATGAGATTTTTTGCACTTTGTTATAAGACAAGGTATCGTAAAAAATTGCTGAATTTAGAAATTTAAACTGTAATTAGTACAGAATTTGTACTCTTTAAGGAGAGTGAGCTTTGTATGGTAACATTATATAGTTCTCCAAGCTGTACGTCTTGTAGAAAGGCGAAATTATGGCTAGAGGAAAATCATATTCCTTATACAGAACGTAATATTTTCTCAGATCCATTAACGATTGAGGAAATTAAAGAGATTTTACGTATGACAGAAAGCGGAACGGATGAGATTATTTCTACTCGTTCGAAAGTTTTCCAAGAATTAAATGTAAACTTAGAGTCTTTACCACTTCAAGATTTATATAAGATGATTCGTGACTATCCAGGGATTTTACGTCGTCCAATTATGATTGACGAGAAGCGCCTTCAAGTAGGTTACAATGAAGACGAAATCCGCCGTTTCTTACCACGTACAGTAAGAACGTTTCAATTACGTGAAGCACAGCGTCTTGTAAATTAATTATAATAATATGAAAACCTTCTACCTATTATATAGTAGAAGGTTTTTTTTAATGTTTCACATTTCGTAATCGAACTTGTTGCACGATAATACCGATGCATAGAACAGTGAAAATGAATAAGAAAGGCATGCTTGTGGTGAAATTTGGATTATTATGAAAGAACGTTGCAAGCCTGTCTTCATGTGTAACCATTTTTCCTGCTGTATAGGCGAGAATCGCTGCTCCGCAATAAATGAGGAATGGAAAGCGTTCCATAAGTATTAAAATAAGTTTGCTGCCCCAAATTATAATCGGGATAGAAATGAGTAAGCCGATTATTACGAGTAAAAATCTTCCGTGAGCTGCACCTGCAATGGCAATAACGTTGTCAAACCCCATAACGAGATCCGCGAATACAATTGTACGCACAGCTTGAAATAAAGTTGTTTTCCCCTGAATAGCAGAAAGATCGTTGCTATTATCAGTTAGTAAATTTACTGCAATTAATGTAAGTAAAACGCCCCCGATAAGTTGTAGAAATGGAATGTCGAGTAAATAGACAGCTAGTATAGTAAGGATAATTCTTAGAACGATTGCTAAAAGAGTACCAAGCAAAATGGCTTTATTTCGTTTCGATTCAGGTAAATTTCGGCTAGCTAGTGCGATGACGATTGCGTTGTCACCACCTAATACAACATCGATACCGACAATCATTAGTACAGATGTTAAAAACTCTAAGTCCATTCGTCTGCCTCCATTTATGATGTTTTAATAAGCGAACTGTATGTATGTGGTGAAGAGAGAGACTAAATCACCGTCTCTAATAAAAGTTTCACTTTATTACAGTGTACGGGGGAGGGTGGAAATGTATGTCCAAATTTTTCATGAGTGAGAAATCGCTATAATGATATATTTGTGTAGATGGTCGAATAAAGATAGGCATATAACTATTTTTGTAAAATAAATCGATTTTATTTCCATTCTGGAGAATCTTATCATAAAATGAGAGTACAAGAATCTATTGATTTGTCATATGAGTGGGGAATCCCTTCATAACAATTCTAAGCAGGAAGGGAGAGTTGTATTTTGGATATTGAAAGAATTAATGACCATACGATGAAATTTTTTATTACGTACATTGATATAGAGGATAGAGGGTTTAATCGTGAAGAAATTTGGTATGACCGCGAACGAAGTGAAGAGCTCTTTTGGGAGATGATGGACGAAGCTCGTGATCATGATGATTTCTTTATTGATGGACCGTTATGGATTCAAGTGCAAGCAGTCGATAAAGGGATTGAAGTACTTGTAACGAAAGCAGAGCTTTCAAAGGATGGACAAAAGCTAGAACTACCAATAGGTGTAGATAAAATTATAGACATTCCTCTAGATGAAGGCATTGAATCATTATTCCAGCAAGAATTAGTGGAAGAGGTAGAGGAACAAGCAGGAACAAACTTTAACGAAGATGGTACGTTTGGATTTTTAATTAAATTTAATGATTTTGAAGATGTCATTTCATTAAGCCACCGTCTTATCTTTGAAGATATAAAAGATGAGCTGTATTCATTTGAGAACCGCTATTATGTATATGTGGAATTCGATGAAGTGCTACATGATGAAGAAGAAATTGATCGTATTTTAAGTATTGTTTTAGAATACGGAGAAGAATCAACTTTAACAATTCATCGTGTAAGTGAGTATGGGAAACAAATTGTGAAAGAGCATGCGCTTGAAACAATTCGCAATAATTTTCCTGCTAAAACGTAGGCCGATTTCTGTAGTATGAAATCGGCTTTTTATATGAAGAATAGGAAAGCTTTCTTAGTAAGGAGGTAAGAGATGAAAAATACGTTAAAGTTGATTTTCTTTGTTTTACTATTGTTCGCGTTATTTGTTTCGTTACGTATGTTTATTGATGTAGCATTTTATTCGGATGTAATTGGTATAAAAGATGTTTCGATTTTAGGTATTATTAGTATTTTATTTACGGTATCTGCATTTTTAATTGGCTGCGTTATTTTCTTAGAGAATCGTCATCCGTCTAAAACACTTACATGGCTCATTGTGTTAGGCATTTTTCCGGTATTTGGATTCTTCGCTTATTTATTATTTGGACAGAACTTTCGGAGGAAGAGAATGTTCCAAAAGAAGGCGTTGCTCGATGAACAAGCATTTTTACAATATAAAGGGCATGAAGATTACGAAGAACGGATTTTGCGCAATCATAAGCACCAAGAGCTGTTATTTCGTTTAGCGGACCGCTTAGGCGCTTTAAATATTTCATTTCAAACTGAAACGAGAACATTAACAAATGGAGATGAAACGTTTCAGGCTATTTTAGATGGATTAAAACGAGCGAAACACCACATTCATATGGAATATTACATTGTGCGTGATGATAAGCTTGGAACAGAAATTAAAGATATTTTAATACAGAAATCAAAAGAAGGTGTTGTCGTTCGTTTTTTATATGATGCGGTTGGAAGTTTTAGATTATCGAATTCATATATTGAAGAATTGAATGATGCAGGAGTAGAAATGATTCCGTTTTTCCCTGTGCGCTTTCCGATTTTAAACGATAAGATTAATTATCGAAACCACCGGAAAATCGTTATTATTGATGGAAATGAAGGATTTGTCGGTGGATTAAATATTGGTGATGAATATTTAGGGAAGGATAAATATTTCGGTTTTTGGCGAGACACGCATTTATATTTGCGTGGTGAAGCTGTTCAAAGCTTGCAACTTATTTTCCTTCAAGATTGGTTTTATATGACTGGTGAGGCTGTGCTGGCCCCTGAATATTTACAAGCGAAAGCAGTTGAGGGTGATCATTGGGGAGGCGTACAGCTCGTTGCAGGTGGACCAGATAATAAATGGGAAACAATTAAACATTTATACTTTGCCATGATTTCATCTGCACGGAAATCAATTTGGATTGCGACGCCGTATTTCATTCCAGATGATGATATTTTATCCGCATTAAAGGTAGCTGCACTTGCTGGTATTGATGTCCGTTTGTTAATGCCGAGTAAGCCTGATAAGCGCACCGTCTTTTACGCATCGAGATCGTACTTCCCAGAGCTTTTAGATGCAGGGGTAAAGATATATGAATACGAAAAAGGCTTTCTTCATAGTAAAGTTGTCATTGTCGATTCTGATTTAGCTTCAATTGGGACTGCTAATATGGATATGAGAAGTTTTCATTTGAACTTTGAAGTAAATGCCTTTTTATATGATACAGACAGCATTCGAAAACTTGTTCAAGATTATAAAGAGGATATAGAAGAATCAAGTGAAATTCATGTCGATCGTTTTCATAAAAGGCGTCTTCATAGACGAATTGTTGAATCGACGTATCGATTATTATCACCTTTATTATAAAAAGAGATGTCCGAAATTGGGACATCTCTTTTTTAAAAGGAATTTGTAATAAATTGTAGAATATAAGGAGCTGAAAGGGTGTGATTCCGATGTTTATCGCCACAAGAGAAAACGGAGAAAAAATCTACTCTATCATCATGATGAAGAGCTTTTACATCGTATGCGTAAAAAGGAAAGCTTCTTTTGCATAGCTTGCGGGAAGGAAGTGCAAATGAAATTAGGGAAACAAAAAAGTTGGCATTTTGCTCATAAGAAAATGGACGCGTGTCTTGCCTTTTATGAAGCAGAATCTATGTATCATATGCACGGTAAAGAATTGTTATATAGGTGGTTCAAACGTCAAAACTTTCCTGTGTATATAGAGCACTATCTTCCAGAAATTCAGCAACGACCAGATATTTTCATAGAGAGAGCAGGGAGAACAATTGCGATTGAATACCAATGCGCCAATCTCTCTATAGAGCAGCTGTACAAACGAACCTATTCGTATTGGCGAGCTGGTATACAGGTCATTTGGATCATTGGTGGAAATCAATTGAAAAGGCAATCAGCATATTGGATGAAATTCTCCTCACTTATGGCTTTCTCCTTACAATCTTATCCTCAGCCATTTCTTATTTTCTTCTGTTCGAAACAAAAATCATTTATGAAATGCGCGTTTCTCACTTCATTTTCTACAAGCGTCTCTTTCTCACATATTATCTATTTACCAACTGAAACGACTACTTTTGAAATGCTCTTTTCTCCCGTCTCTTTCCGAAAAGAAACATTAGGTGAGGAATGGAAAAAGCGAAAGAGCTATTTTCGGCAAAATGCTCTGCCGATTTGGAATTACAATCATAAGTCACTATTACGCCTTTTATATCAATGTAAATGTACCCCAGCAAATTTTCCTTCTGAAATCGGTGTGCCACTCCCGTCCTCATTTGCTTTTCAAACAAATCCATTTATATGGCAAGCTTTTCTATATATAAAATGTATAGGTGAGCTTACGGTAGGGGAATGTATTTCCCTTCAATATGTATGTAGTTATGTGAAAACGTATACGAAAAGGCGCATGCTCCCGTACTTTTCACGGCATATATGGAAAGTAGCAGTTGCTGAATATATGACATTTTTATGTTATGCAGGTGTATTGCAGAAAGTAGGGACTTATAAGTACCGGAAAAAAAGAGAAGTAGTTATGTTAAAAACAGAGGAGGAAGTTATAAAATATGATGAAATTTGCTTAACGTATGCCTTATCTTTATTTGAGGCAAAGTACAACATGAGAGAAGGAAAAGGGGATATAATAAAGACTGATCGTGAAGGAATTACATAAGAAAAATCGAATTGTATGTAAGTAGAGATATTTAAAGGAGGGCTTAAAGGATGTCTGAACAAAACACAGCAAAAACATTACCAGATCGCAAAGAGATTGAAGAATCAAGTACGTGGCGACTAGAAGATATTTTCCAAACAGATGCAGAATGGGAAAAAGAATTCCAAGCCATTAAAGAGCTATTACCGAAGTTAACTGAATTTAAAGGGAAACTTGGTGACTCTGCGAACAATTTACTTGAAGCATTGCAATATGAAGACGAAATTTCAATGCGATTAGGTAAGCTATATACATATGCGCATATGCGTTACGATCAAGATACAACAAACTCTGTGTATCAAGCATTAAATGACCGCGCAACAAATTTATATTCACAAGTATCTAGTAGCACAGCATATATTGTGCCTGAGATTTTATCGATTTCAGAAGATACACTGCAAACATTCTTGACAGAAAATAGAGACTTAAGTGTATATGAACATGCATTAGAAGAAATTACGCGTCAACGCCCGCATGTATTATCTGAAGCGGAAGAGGCTCTATTAGCAGAAGCATCTGAAGTAATGAGTGCGTCAAGTAATACATTTGGTATGTTGAATAATGCGGATTTGAAATTCCCATCTATTAAAGGTGAGGATGGAGAAGAAGTGGAAATTACACATGGTCGTTACATTCAGTTTTTAGAAAGTGATGATCGTCGTGTGCGCGAAGATGCATTCAAAGCTGTATATGAAACGTACGGGAAATATAAGAACACATTTGCAAGCACGTTAAGCGGAGCTGTGAAACGTAATAATTTCAATGCGCGTGTTCGTAAATACGATTCTGCACGTCAAGCGGCATTAAGTAATAATAATATTCCTGAAGCGGTGTATGATCAACTTGTTGAATCTGTAAATGATAATTTACACTTGCTACATCGTTACATTGATATTCGTAAGCGTGCACTAGGACTTGATGAGCTTCATATGTATGATTTATATACACCACTTGTACCAGAAGTGAAAATGAACGTGAAGTATGAAGAAGCACAAGACATGTTATTAAAGTCTTTAAACGTACTTGGTGATGAGTATGTTGACATTTTAAAAGAAGCATATGAAAATCGCTGGGTAGATGTGTATGAGAATAAAGGAAAGCGAAGCGGAGCATATTCATCTGGTGCATATGGAACAAATCCGTATATTTTAATGAACTGGCATGATAATGTAAATAATTTATATACACTTGCTCATGAGTTCGGTCATTCCGTGCATAGTTACTATACAAGAAAGACGCAGCCGCACGTATACGGTGATTATTCAATCTTCGTTGCGGAAGTAGCATCAACTTGTAATGAAGCACTTCTAAACGATTATTTATTAAAAACGACAGAAGATAAGAAAGAGCGTCTATACTTATTAAATCATTATTTAGAAGGATTCCGTGGTACTGTATTCCGTCAAACGATGTTCGCAGAGTTTGAGCATATTATTCATAAGAAAGTACAAGAAGGACATGCGGTTACGCCAGACATGTTAACGAAGATCTACTATGATTTAAATAAGAAATATTTCGGTGATGCTTTAGTAATCGATGAAGAAATTGGTTTAGAGTGGTCGCGTATTCCGCACTTCTACTACAACTATTACGTATACCAATACGCAACAGGATTTAGTGCAGCAACGGCTTTATCTAAACAAATTTTAGAAGAGGGGCAACCAGCAGTAGAACGTTACATTAATGAGTTCTTAAAAGCAGGAAGCTCAGATTATCCAATTGAAGTGCTGAAAAAAGCTGGAGTAGATATGGCATCTCCAGAACCGGTAAAAGAAGCGCTACAAGTATTTGAAGAGAAATTAAATGAATTAGAAGCATTATTATTTGAAGAGAAGTAATTGTAAAGACGAGGAATTTACCTCGTCTTTTTTGTTTTTAATATTTTTTGTCGGTATTTGTCGAAGGAATAAGGTGAATTTCTTTCTTTTTTCTAAATTAGAAGGCAGTTTTACAGGTGATTTTTGTAGTTAAAACCCTTTAAATCGTTTTTTATGGTTGAAATAAGAGAGAGCGATGACAATGACTCCAAATAAAAGAGGGAAGGCAATAATTTTAGGAAAAGCTTGTAGTAGAGAGAGGATGTACAAGAAAAAAGAAACGATGACAGCTAGTAAGATAAGTAAAATATACGTTTTTTTCATACGGAACACCTCCAAAATAGCTTTTTTATAGCTTATTCAGAAATGAAAACGTTTAGAATGTGACAAAAGTGTGAAATTCGACAAAAGGGGTTGTCATCTGACGTCGAATCTTGTAATATAATAAGCGTGAACGAATTCACATACAAACATATACCCCTTTGTTTGAACGTGAAAATTTCTCCCATCCCCTTTAATATTTTTATAAGCCGTAAAGAAAAAGACCTGGTGTTTTACACCAGGTCTTTTTCTTTTGCTATCCATTTCCAATAACGCTCACATTTTACGTCAATCATTTGTACTTTTCGTTTCAGTTGTAATTTTTTCAGTTCACGCTCGATCTCTTGCTGCGAGCAGTCATATATAAATGCTACTTCTTTTGAAGATATAAATTGCGTTGCTTCTAGTAACACTTCTAAAGGTGGTAATGGTTCTGGCTCGATTTCACATTTTACAAGTTCTTTCAATAATTGTACGTATACGTCGTAGGAATAAGTTCCAGCGATTTTAATACCTTCTTCATCTGAATTCGCATGAAAGAATACGAGAGAAGGTATTTCTGTAATGTGCATCTCATTTGTAAATTTTAAGTCACATTGGAAAGCTTTTTTTGCGCTAGCGGAATGTAGGTCTTTTTTAAATTCTTCTACATCAATATCGCTATCTCTTGCACATGCAAGTAATAATTCGCAGTCAGGGTTTGATACATTTTCAAGGAAAATGTATTCTTGGAGTTTTCGCAAAAACTTCAAACCTGCTTTTCGGCCCTGTAACTCCGCTGCCTTAATTGCCATCGAAACTAAATATGGTGTTGACGATGATTCTTGCATATGTACCTTTCCATCACATGAAAAACCTTGTAAACTTGTTGTCTTTTCCCACACAAATCGAATATTAGCAGGTTTATTCCATTTGTGTGAGGAAGTGTTCGTTCCATCCACTTTTCCTGTTACGATATGACGAATAGAGAAGTATTTCCCGTATTCAAGCCATAGTTTAATAATAAAGGGCTCAATTTCCCAGCAATCTTTGCAAAGTGGATCAATAAATAAATATGCTTCTACAGACTTATGCTCACATGCGGAAGGAGATGGCATATTTATATGCATTGCTTCCTGCTTATCCATTACACTTCACCTGTTTCGTTTGGAGTATTAACCATATGCTGAGCAGTTAGCGCTAAACGTTCAAAAACGAACTCTCTTATATGACCGTGCACTCCTGTGTCATCCATTGCTTGCTCCATACATGATAGCCAAGCCTCTGCTCGTTTTGGAGTAATCTCAAACGGAAGATGGCGTGCTCTTAACATAGGATGACCATGTTCTTCAGTGTACAAATTAGGACCACCTAAATATTGCGTTAAAAATTGTTTCTGCTTCCTAGCGGTTTCTGTTAAATCATCCGGGAAGATGGGAGATAGGTCAGGGTGTTTACTGACATAGGAATAAAACGTGTCTACTAATATTGCAATGCATTGTTCACCGCCAATTGCTTCAAATGGTGTCATCGGTTGCTTGCTCATCCTTTATAAACTCCTTTTTCCATGAAATGTATATCTATTGTAGCAATGGAATGTTCTAGAGGGCAAATAAACAGCCTTCATAACGTTCTTTGCTTATTTTTCAAATGTAAAAGAATCTTTTCCTTTTAAAAAGTGAGATATATCCACTAGTAGAACGTATTCACTAGTGGAATTTTCACTTTAGCGTGCTTTGTTTTGTTTGGCAAGGAAAAAGCGTTTTACTTTATTATTTGTATGACGGATTGGTATGTCGTGCTGTTTTAATAAATGAATAAATGCAGCTTTTCCTGTTTCTTCATCTTGCACTTCAAATTCAATTTCATAATCATCGTGATTGTAATAGAAACTATGATCAAAGACAAGCGTTCCGCCTTCAAATAGTGTTTCGGCTCTTTCAGTTGTTAAACTACCCATATAAGTTAAAGTGGAAACAGGAATTTGTAATTTGTGTAGTTGATTCATTACAGCCCCTGGAATGATTCCGTTTGTTTCCATCATCATTCTTGCTTCGTCTTCTGTTACGACTTGATGTGTTTCTAACAAGCCGATTTCTGCAGGTTGTTTCAATGTTAATGTATAAGTTTCTCCTTTATGACGAATACGAAGTGCAGAGCCAGCTTCTTTTAACGAGAAGCCCGGTGTTTCAAAGTAGTGATTCACCTGTTTCGTAAATACCTCAATAGAGAATGATTTACATAATGTATTGAATTCTTCTTCTGTAACAATATTTTTAAATTCAATTTCAATTTCTTGTGTCATTGTATGCGCGCTCCTTTTAAAAAATAATTCTTTACACATTATCGCTTTTTCATAAATTTGGTTCAATGTTTTATTTGTTTGCGTCCATGTTATGATACAATAATACTGTTAAGTAAGACAGGAAGTTGAGATGGAGGAGTTAGAGCATGCAAAATAAAATTCAAGTTAAGAGCGTAGAAAAGAGAGAGAATGCGCTTATTTTTTGTGCGGAAAATAATGAAATAGAGGTAAAGGAGTTAAGTGCGCGTAATCACGTACTTGTAGACTCAGACAATTTATCATTTTTATATATTTTAGAAAACGAATCATCTTTCATTTATGTAAGTATTCCGCACACATGCTGGGAAGCAATGCATGAAGCGATGAATAACGATATAGTAATGTTCGTTCGTGTGAATGACGTTGAAATGGAATTAGAAAATTTAAAAGAAGAAGTAGAATATTTAGTTGAAAATATTGAAGGTAATGCAAATTACGGAGAAGAACTAGTAACTGCTGTAGAAAAAGTATTTCTATAAGCAAATGGATTGATTTTGGTGGTGGTTGAAATGAATCGAAATTGGGAAGAATTTTTAGCACCTTACCATCAAGCGGTGGCAGAGCTGAAAGTGAAACTAAAAGGAATGCGTACTCAATTTGCAATGTTAACAGAGCATTCTCCAATTGAGTTTGTAACAGGAAGGGTAAAGTCGGTTGCTAGTATTATTGATAAAGCGGAGAAGAGAAATGTACCGCTAGATCGGCTGAGAGAAGATATGCAAGACATCGCGGGCCTTCGAATGATGTGTCAATTTGTTGATGAGATTAAGCCTGTTGTAGAATATCTTCGAAAACGAAATGACTTTGAAATCGTGGAAGAACGTGATTATGTCACGCAAAAGAAAGATAGTGGCTATCGCTCTTATCACGTTGTCATTAGTTACCCCGTTCAAACGATTCAGGGAGAAAAAAAAGTATTGGTAGAAATCCAAATACGCACGTTAGCAATGAATTTTTGGGCAACAATTGAGCATTCTTTAAATTATAAATATAGTGGACGTTTTCCTGAAGATATTAAAATACGCTTGCAACGCGCAGCGGAAGCGGCGTTTTTATTAGATGAAGAAATGTCTTCTATTCGTCTTGAGATTCAAGAAGCGCAGAAAGCTTTTTCAAGAAAACAAGAAACGAAAGATTCCGAATCATAAACTAAAGGGTGTTGGGCGATGAAATTTACAATTATGTCAAAGGGAGATCAATCATCAGATACACTGGCAAGCACGATGAAAGAATACTTGCTAGATTTTGGATTTATAATGGATGAAAAGGAACCCGATATTGTAATTTCTGTTGGGGGAGATGGAACGCTTTTATATGCATTTCATCGTTATTATAATCGATTGGATGAAACAGCATTTGTTGGTGTACATACAGGGCATTTAGGTTTCTATGCAGATTGGTTACCGACAGAAGTAGAGAAATTAGTAATTGCAATTGCTAAAACACCATTCCAAGTGGTGGAATATCCGCTTTTAGAAGTGATTATTCGCTATGTGAATGGGAGTAAAGAGTCACAGTATTTGGCGATGAATGAAGCAACTGTTAAAAGTGCGGAAGGTACATTAGTAACAGAAGTGGAAATACGCGGAGAGTACTTTGAAACGTTCCGCGGGGATGGCCTTTGTATTTCTACTCCTTCGGGAAGTACTGCGTATAATAAGGCGCTTGGCGGAGCTATTATTCACCCTTCTATTGAAGCGATTCAAATTGCAGAAATGGCATCTATTAATAACCGTGTGTTTCGTACTGTAGGCTCGCCACTCGTATTGCCGAAGCATCATACATGTGTGTTGAAGCCGGCTGCAGGAATGAACTTACAAATTACGGTGGACCATTTAACGATGGTTCATCAAGATGTGAAATCAATCCAGTATCGCGTTGCAAACGAGAAAGTACGATTTGTTCGTTTCCGTCCGTTCCCGTTCTGGAAACGAGTTCGTGACTCGTTTGTTGCAGATAAATAGAAAGGGTTTATATATTTGAACAGATTTACATTGAAATGGGATATAGAATCGGCTGAAGAGGGAACTTTAGTTAGAGAATTTTTAAAAACAAAAGGGATTTCTAAAGCCGCCTTAACGGATATAAAATTTCGCGGCGGAGCTATTGAAGTAAATAATCAACATGCCAGTGTTCGTCATCAGTTGCAAGCTGGTGAAGAATTACGTGTCTTTTTTCCAGTGGAAGAAAGAAGTGAAGGGATGATTAAAGAAGATATCCCTTTATGTATTGTATATGAAGATGATGCGGTTCTTGTCATAAACAAAGAGGCGAACATGTCAACGATTCCGTCTAGAGAACATCCGGCAGGTAGTGTTGCGAATGCGCTCTTATCTCATTATGATAAGCAGCATCTTGCAAGTACGGTGCATATCGTAACAAGATTAGATCGTGATACTTCAGGGCTTATGCTTATTGCAAAAAATCGTTTCGTGCATCATCTTTTATCGAAACAGCATCAACAAAAAGCTGTGAAAAGAACATATGAAGCAATTGTTCACGGTGAGATGATAGAACGAGAAGGAACGATTGATGCACCGATTGGACGAAAATCGGATAGCATTATTGAGCGAACCGTTTGTGAAAATGGGCAAAGAGCAGTTACTCATTTTAGAGTGATGGATAGCGCCAATCATAAGACGCATGTATCACTTGAGCTTGAGACCGGAAGAACGCATCAAATTCGTGTACATATGGCTCATATAGGCCACCCGTTACTTGGTGATGATTTATATGGAGGAAGAAGAGATGTGATAAAACGTCAAGCACTTCATAGTACATCTTTGACGTTTTATCATCCTATTTTAGAGAAGGAAATGTCTTTCACTACAACGATTCCAAGCGATATGGAAGAGGTATTAAGGTATACTTAAAAAGGGAACAAAATTCTTCGTTACATAAGAATTTTGTTCCCTTTTTTCTTAGCGGAATAATATTAAAATTTGATTTTCACCCGTGCGCTTTATAACGAAAAAGCCACTTTCGGATTTTGTAGCAATGCCATCGTTATTTGGACGACAATATCCATGCGTTTCGCAAGTGCCGTCATCGCGTACTAACATTTGTCCAATTAATCCGACAGGAAGCCACTCGGTACGATCTTTTCTTGCTATATATTTGCAAGTTGGATCCCATTCTGTATTTAAAAGAGGTTGTATGTCTTGCGATTCCGTACGTACATATTGGCGTTTTCCAAAGTTATCTGTTTTATAGCGTTTTTGCCAACTTAAAGCACCGCTATTTCCTATAAGGGCGGGGGTTGCACTAGATATTCCTAAAATGAATGAATCGTTTGAAGTAGCGATCCGAATTTTTTCTTCGCTACTAAATGTAACGAAATAACCTACATCAATAAAATTATTGTCTGTTGTTTCAAACATTTGTGCAAAATCAGTTCCACTTGCATTGTAAGAAGCGCCATCAATATACATTTCCCCATTATGAGCAAGCCACTTTGCACCGATATTATGATCGGTTTCATTTGTGCCGTTTGCAATAAACCAAGAATAAGATTCTTCTGCTATGCCGAAGCGCCCCATAATATGGCTACCTGCAAAATGAGCTGTTGATGTATGATTACCTTCCGCATGAGAAGAGAATCCGTTAGCGATAGTCGCGGTTCCTTCTGCATGTGCTGCTTCGCCTAAAGCGATTGTATGTTTACCTTCCGCATGAGAATAAGAGCCACCTGCTGTCGTTTCACTTCCTTCACTATGGGAACTATGTCCAGTTGCTTTCGTTTTTGATCCTTCCGCATGAGAGAAAGAAGCTTTTGCGTGTGTAAGAAGTCCTTCTGCATGTGAAGCTGTACCCTCTGCATTAGAGTGAAGCCCCTCTGCATGTGCATATCGTCCCCCTTTTTTTACTTTTGTATTTTCAGGTGTAGGAGTTTGAATTATGATCGTTTTTTCTGTTTGTATATCATTGGATGGTGCTAATGCTTCTCTTATTTTTTTCACTTGATTTATAATAGCAGCTGGAATTTCTGATTCTGCTTTTTTATTTATTGCGACAGGGATGTCTTCTTCTGTATTTTTCTCTGTTTGCTCAGAAGGCACAACCTGTTCAGTGTGAGTAGAGAGAGGTTTATTTTTTTGCTGCATCTTTGTTTTTCTATTATCGATTATGCGGCTCATTACAGTATTTTCTAAAGAGACATATTTTGGTTTAGCTTTGTTTTTGGGGGAAGCCCCTTGTCCGTTCGGTTCTTCTAAAGCTGCAGCTCGAATGCTGCACCAGTTGTTAATTCCGTACATGGGCAGATAAAAAGGCGGGCATTTTCTTTTTTGTTTAGAAGATTTTTTCTTCATTCTGTCACCTCCTGCGACAGTATATGCC
Organism: Bacillus cereus group sp. N6; assembly: GCF_016483705.1. Lineage (NCBI taxonomy): Bacteria > Bacillati > Bacillota > Bacilli > Caryophanales > Bacillaceae > Bacillus > Bacillus cereus group sp. N6. Next base: position 20,818 of record NZ_JAEHBI010000032.1, on the reverse strand, counting down.
GTGTAATTAAAAAAAGATGCACTTTATTGCATCTTTTTTTAATTACTTTACCCAGTTTTATAGGAGAGCCGCCTAAATGATAAGGTAATCCTCGTAATTTGTGAATGGTATCTGAAATAAGGATAGTTATGAAATTGGGCGAAATTTCTCAGGGACAAAAGACAGGGAGGAAGGGACGGAAACGGTCTCCATCTCAGGATAACGTAGTCCGGTTAGTTTGCCACCAAATACAGCGCCAGTGTCAATATTGACTGTATGATTTACGAAGCGAGGTTCTTTAACGGGTGTATGTCCATATACAATCCAAGATTTTCCTTTATATTCTTGTGCCCAGTCGCGACGGACAGGAGAGCCGTCAGCATGTTTTTCCCCTGTAATATCGCCATATAATACAAAGGTTTGTACTTTTTTATCTTGTCTTCCTATGTAATCTTGCCGAATTCCAGCGTGACATACAATTAACCTTTTCTCATCGAGTACGTGATATAAAGGGGATTGCTCATAAAGTGTGATGAATTTTTCTTTTATAATGTTTTGTTTATGAGAAGGCAGTGCTTCATATTCGGCAACAGTTGTTTCGAGTCCATGAGCGATTGTCACATTACGCCCGAGGAAAAAACGGTATAGTTTATTACAGTGATTTCCCGGAGCGTAATAAGCTACTTTTTTATTTATGACAAGTTCCCATACAATTTCAATCATACGTAATGAATGAGGGCCGCGATCTGTAATATCACCAACAAAAGCAAGCCTACGTTGGTCAGGGTGAAACGGCAGGTCACTATTCCAGTTGTATCCGAGTTTCGTCGTTAAATCTTGAAACTCTTGAAAGCATCCATGAATATCCCCTATAATGTCAAATTTCATATTTAAACCTCCACCATATTTTTCATTAGTATATCTAAAAAAGGATAGAGATAAAAATATACTGTTTTTGCTCGTCATTTAAACATAAAGATTTTCGTTCTTGAGCGAACGTTTAAAACGAATCCAATCGCTATCATGTATGTGAGTAAGGAACTTCCTCCGTAGCTCATAAGGGGTAATGTAATTCCCGTAATAGGTAGTAATCCGATGGTCATCCCGATATTTTGAAATACTTGAAAGGTAAACATTCCGATTGTACCAGCACAGATGTAACTACCGAAAGGGTCATTACTTTCTAAAGCGATATGAATCATGCGGAAAATAAGTAGGAAAAAAAGTGAAATAATGACACTTGCACCTAAAAAGCCGAATTGCTCAGCGACATTGGTGAAAATAAAATCCGTATGTGGTTCTGGAAAGTATACTTGTCCATTTTCCCAACCTTTTCCTTGCATTTCCCCTGATCCAGTAGCTAAGAAAGCTTGTCTTAATTGATAGCCTTGCGCATCATATTTGTATGGCGCTAACCAGCCGTAGAAGCGATTTAGTTGATATTCTTGTAAAATGTGTGCTTTAAAGAATTTTGTATGAGTAAAAAAAATATACGTTAATGTAACGCCAGCTACAAAAATACCAGAAACTAATCCGAAAATAAAACGCCAACGTATACCAGAAACTAGTATCATTGCTGCGAGCATAGCTGAAATTACCATTGTATTTCCTAAATCAGGTTCCTTTGCAATAAGTAGTAGGGGTGGCAAACTTGTTGCACATATTTTTCCGAGTAATAAAAAATCGCCGTGTATTGTTCGGAAAAAATATTTCTCATTGTGATTTGCTATAATTCGTCCGGTGACGATAATTAAAAACAATTTCATAATTTCAGAAGGCTGGAAATTTCCGATACCTGGAAGCCTGTACCAAGCGGTCGCACCTTTTATTGTAACGGCACCTGGTACTTGAAGTTCTAGTCCAATTAGTAGTACCAATGCAAAGCTATATAAATACCAAGCAATTTTTTGATAACGATCGAAATCGATAATCATAATAAAACCGATGGCTATAAATCCAATGAAGTACCATTGGATTTGCTTTAATACAAAATTTACATTTTGCAAAAATGGTGGTAAAGAGGCTTGTGCACTTGCAATTGCAAAGCAACTAACAGTCCCAATGGCAAATAAGATGAATAGTAATACGTAGTCTATTTGATATTGAGAATTTGGATCTTTCAATGTATGTATTCCTTTCTATCGCCTAGTAAGTATATGGATCATGTCATGATAAAAATAATATACAAGCAGACTATGCATACATTTATTCCACTATTTGTGGGAAGTCATACATCACGAGGAAGGAATAGCTCCTCCCTTGTGATGGACTATATTGCACGGAGCTTTTTTGTAATGATATTTAAACAATAAGAAAGTCGTGCATGTGTATTTTTATCTGGAATGAGGTTTGGAAATAAATCGTAAAATTTGGTCGCATTTTTATACCATCCGTAAGCTCTTATTAAACCTTTTTTATAATATTTGGCGTCTTGTAAGAAACCATACTTTTTCGAGGTTAAAACGAGGTGAGAAAAATCTTCACAGCCCTCAAGGAATTTGTGACGTACTTGCTGTCCAGTATGAAGACGGAATGAACTTAAGGGCTCAGTTATATACATCGCATCACCTTTTGAAAGTAAACTTATCCAAGAGGCCATATCAACACTACAACCATATTTTCTGCCATTTAAAGTGCCGAAAGGTTCCGGTAATAGGCTTTTTCTAAAGAGTACGATTGTAGGCTCACCGATAATATTTTGTCCGGCCATAAGCATACGGTTTCCAAAATCTTTCCCATTTAGTAGAGTATCTTCATCATATAATTTTTTCATGGAGGGATGTTGTTCAATTATATCTCCATTATCATCAATCCAAGTGCGATAGGATGTGATAAGCGCGAGATCTTTATTTAAGTCTTGTTGGAAATGAGACATCATTTTTTCGATTTTATTATTATAAAATATATCATCGTCCATTAAGAAATTTATGTACTCTCCATTTGATTTTTCTAAGAGCATAAGGGCGTTATGAAATTGTCCTAGAGTAGAGGCATTTCGAATGTACGTTATATGTTTATGCTTATGTAAATAATGTCTGTAGATTAATTTTTCTGTTTCATTATTTGTGCTATCGTCTCCTACAATAATTTCAATATTTGAATACGTTTGCGCTAGTGCACTTTCTAGAGCAATTTTAAAATAATGTGGTCGATTATAGGTGGGAATAAGGATGGAAACAAGAGGTGGATTTTTTATATTATTCATATACAACTACCTTTCAGAAATTTTTTGTGTAAGAATAATATCTTGATAACTTGTGTGTTCAGTTCTACAACACCATGAACCATAATGGGGGGGAGTCTGTACTTCTAGCCCATACTTATTTAATAGGGTACGAATATCTTCCTCAGGATAGGCAACTGCGAAATTAGGGATATCTTTATTTAGAACATAACAATTGTCAATTTGATGATAAAAACCTAACGTACTTAGTCCTGCATTTAAGTAATAGGATGATTCAGGGTTAATTAAAAAGAAAGTAATAAAACATCTCCCATCTTTTTTCAGAACTCGTGCAATCTCGCATACGTAATGTTCTAATTCTTTCGGAAGGAGATGGGTAAATACTGAAGTTAAAAAAATAAAATCAAATGATTCATCTTCATATGGAAACTTGTATTGGGAAGCATCTTCTTTTCCATCGGGATTGTAGAATTGATTATATATATCGACATGTTCAAAATGGAAATTGTTACGGCGTGTAGAAATGTTATTTTTGCACCATGTAATTCCCGCATTGAATAAGTCAAATCCATAATAAGTACCTTCATCGCTTAAATAATTCATTAATGGAACCGCCATTCGGCCAATGCCACAGCCTACATCTAACACTGTTTCATTTGATTTTAAATTGCCAATTTCAATAAAATACTGCATAAACTCTTTTCCAACTTCTTCAAAATCACCACCTACATATTGAACGAGTTCTGGGGGTGGAATTAATGTGATTTTTTTCTCGTTTTCGTTCATACATTCACTCCGTCCTTGTAGTAAAGTAGGGGATTTCTATTGTATATATAAGTTAATCATTTATAGTGAGGGGAACTTTACACAATTAGTTCTTATGAATAAGTAGTGTAATAGAACCCCTCAAAAAATAAAATCATATTCTATTCTTTTCGCCAATAAATACCGAAATCATCAATTTTAGTAATAGGAGCTTTTAAATTTCTTTCATTTCTGAAATCTGTTACAGCTTCTGCACATGTTACTAATCCGTAGTCATCAATAATAATAAAGCCACTTGTTGAAACTTTGTCGTATAAGTTTACAAGACTATCCATCGTTGATTCATACATATCACCATCGAGGCGAGCAATTGCAATTTTTTCTATCGGTGCTGAAGGCAATGTATCTTTAAACCAACCCTTTAAAAATTTCACCTGGTCATTTAATAAATCGTATTTTCTAAAGTTTTCTTGCACTGTTTCTAAAGAAACTCGTAAGTAATCGAATGTGTGCAAATAATCACCATAATCTTTTGGATATTGTTCTAAGTTAGGTGCGGGCAGACCTTCAAATGAATCGGCAACCCATACAGTACGATCCTTAATGTTGTTTGCTTGTAAAAATCCATTCATAAAAATGCATGATCCTCCGCGCCATACACCAGTTTCAATAAAATCGCCTTCTATATTTTCCCTGACTACAGTTTCCATAGCCTCTTGTAATTGATTCATACGCTTTCGACCAACCATACTGTGTGCAGCTCTTGGCCAATCCTTGCCACCTTGACGCTCATTGTTTGAAACGTTAGGATTAACGATTTTTAAATTGTGATTTTCTACATACTGCTTAAGAAATAAAGGAAGTGGAACCGTAACTGGTTCATATGATAGTTCTTTAGATATATGTAACGAAGCAGGTAAGTATGGTTCGTATTCTAACCATATTTCAAATAAAATTGTTTTCTTTAATAACTCAAGATAAAGCTGGACAGCCGATTTATTTTCCATATAAGTGCCTCCTGCGGAATGTCATACAACATTATGACTATGTAGAAAAGGAAGATTTAATGATTGAATTTAAAAATGAAAAAGCAGTAAAACTGATATCAGTTTTACTGCTAAGTAAAAAATTAAGCAACTTTTTCAATAATAATAGATGCACTCGTACCAAGAGCTAATGATAGCCCAAGCCCTGTAACAATTACTTCAACTAATGATGGAGTTGTCGTAATTTGCGTAATTGCTTGAATAACGATAGGTGCTCCAAGTGAGATTAAACTTGATCCAGTACCTGGTACAGGTACTCCATTCACTTGGATTGTAAGACCTCCTAATGCACTGACTGTTGCAGTATTAGCGATAACAGTAATTTTATAGAATCCAGTTTCACTAATTACGAAAGTATCAGCATCTAATTGAGAAATTGCTGTACCAAACTGAGATCCAACAGTATTAAATGGTAGTGGATCATTAATTCCTAGATCTAAAGAAATTCCACCGGAGTTAAATGCATATAATCCTGCTGGAAGTCCTAGTCCGGATGGCCCAGTTGGTCCAGTCGGTCCAGTTGGCCCAGTCGGTCCGGTAGCACCAGTTGGTCCAGTAGCGCCAGTGTCACCAGTTGGCCCAGTTGGTCCAGTAGCACCAGTGTCACCAGTCGGTCCAGTCGGTCCAGTTGGTCCAGTTGGCCCAGTTGGTCCAGTCGGCCCAGTTGGTCCAGTCGGCCCAGTTGGTACAGTTGGCCCAGTCGGCCCAGTTGGTCCAGTCGGCCCAGTTGGTCCGGTAGGAAGGGTAAACGGTGGTATTGGTGGTAATGTTGGTCCTACAAGATTAGGGTCAAATGCACTAGCTGATAAAGATTCATCGGGATTCAATCCATCTGAATAATTATTATTTGACATAAATTCACCTCCATAAAGCGTTCATTATATAGTAGATGCAAAACCGGAAGAAAATGACACGGACATTTGAATTATTGAAAAGAAATCTTAAAATGCTTGTGCAAGTTAAAAAAGTGGAAAGTTTATTGTATGTATAACATATGATTGATTTGGAAGAGGGTGATTATGTTGAACAAGCAAGGAATTACAATTAGTTTATGTATGATTGTTCGAGATGAGGAAGATACAATAGGTCGATGTTTAGATGCAGTCGAAAAAATTGTTGATGAAATTATTATAGTTGATACAGGTTCCATTGATCGAACGAAAGAAATTGTAGCTCAATATACCTCTAACATATATGACTTTCCATGGATTAATGATTTTGCAGCAGCAAGAAATTTTTCTTTTTCAAAAGCAACGCAAGAGTATATATTGTGGCTAGATGCAGATGACGTATTATTAGAAGATGCTCAAGAAGCATTGAAACTCTTAAAAAGAGAATTAGATCCTAAAATTGATGCTGTTTCGATGCCTTATCATCTTGCATTGGATTCTAGCGGGAAACCTTTATATTGTACAAAAAGAAATCGACTTGTAAAGCGTGAAAAACAATTTCAATGGTTTGGAAAGGTTCATGAGTATTTAGCTATTTCTGGTGAAACTTTTAGTAGTAATGTTGCTATTACACATAAAAAAGAAAAAAAGGTAACAAATCGTAATTTGAAAATTTTTCAAAATGCTGTAGCTGCAGGAGAAGAATTGAGTCCGAGAGATTTATTTTATTACGCAAATGAATCTATGGATAACCAAAAATATGATGATGCAGTTATGCTATATGAAACATTCCTTAATCAAGACGAAGGATGGTATGAAGAGAAAATTTATGCATGTGGTAAGTTAGGGGATTGCTATGCAAAGCTTGGATCACGGGAAAAGGCAATTGAATCTTGCGTGAAGTCGTTTCGATATGATGTTCCTAGAGGAGAGAATTGTACAAGAATAGGATATATATATATGGAACAACAAAAATATAACGAAGCGATATTTTGGTTTAAACTTGCAACGGAAGTACCAATGGCGACGGAGAGTCCGTTTCATAGTCCAGCGAGCTACACATGGCTTCCCTATTTACAAATGTGTATTTGTTATAGCAAGTTAGGAGAGCAAGACAAGGCTTATTATTACAATGAATTAGCAGCTGCTTATGTTCCAAATAATGCTGCAATCGAATATAACCGCAAATATTTTCGGGATGTTTTTGATAAACAATATAAAGTGTAATAAGTTTCGTTTTGTTAGAAATGGTTTATCGTTATTCTAACTCTAATAGATTGGTTATATATTAGTGTATCAGTAATGGAACCAATATTAGGTGAATGAGATTTATATTTCAAATTCAATTTGCATAAGGAGTGTGTAAAATGAATCGTGAAAAAAGTTCTCTATATGAAGAAAAGTCCGAGCATTATTACAATGCAGCGAATCCGAATTTATTAAAGCACATAAAAAAGGAATGGAAAGAAGTTCTTGATATTGGTTGCTCGGGCGGTGCATTGGGAGCAGCTATAAAAGAAAATGGCACACGTGTATCTGGAATTGAGGCATTCCCAGTGGCGGCAGAAAAAGCAAAAGAAAGACTTGATCATGTGATTTTAGGGGATATAGAAAAAATAGATCTTCCTTATGAGGAGGAGCAATTTGATTGCGTCATATTTGGGGATGTATTAGAGCATTTATTTGATCCTTGGGCTGTAATAGAAAAAGTAAAGCCATATATAAAAGAAAATGGTGTAATTTTAGCAAGTATACCAAACGTTGCTCATATTTCAGTATTAGCGCCGTTACTTGCTGGGAATTGGACGTATACAGAATATGGTTTATTAGATAAAACGCATATTCGTTTCTTTACATTTAATGAAATGCTCCGAATGTTTTTAAAAGCAGGATATTCGATTAGTAAAGTAGATCGTGTATATATTGATCATAAAATGTATGAACCGTTAATTGAGGAGTTATATGGAATTTGTAAGAAATATCGTCTTGGAAGTGGCTTCATGGCTGAGACGGTCGTATTTCAGTATATTATTGAAGCAGAAAAATTGCAGTTATGAGTGCTGCTGAAAAAACAATATTATTTGTTACGTGTATAAATGATCGGAAAATGTATGCACAGTGCGTGCGGCATATATTGAGATTGGGAGTGCCTCCAGGATATATTGTACAATTTATGCCAATTCGGAATGCGAAAAGTATGACGAGCGGATATAATCAAGCGCTTTCGCATCCAGCGAAATATAAAGTATATATACACCAAGATGTTTTCATTATGAATGTGGCATTTTTATATGGATTACTTCAATTATTTAACGAACATGAACATCTTGGAATGATTGGAATGATTGGAGCCCAATATGTTCCTCCAAACGGGATATGGAATGAAGGCAGAGGAGTTGTTGGGAAAGTAATTGGTTATATGAACGATTTATTTTATATGGCAACTCAAGAACAGCCGTACCATGAGTCAAAAACATTTATGCCTGTGGAATGTATCGACGGTTTATTGATGGCAACGCAATACGATATTCCGTGGCGAGAAGACTTGTTTGATGGGTTTGACTATTATGATGTATCTCAGTCATTTGAATTTAGAAAAGCTGGCTATACAGTTGGGGTTCCTGTACAACGTGATGCGTGGTGCATTCACTATCATATTGATGTGAATATGACCAACTATGACAAGTATAGAAAGATATTTGTGGAGAACTATATGTCAGATGTAAATCAAGACGAATAGAGGGGCTACAAAATGAAGGATCGTACAATATTAGTTGTTGTTTGTGTAAATAATGAAGAGCTATTTGAACAATGCGAGAGACAAATAAGAAACCTTTTTGTTCCCCCTGATTATGTCGTACAAATTTTTCCGATACGAGATGCAAAAAGTATGGCAAGTGCATATAACCGAGCACTTTCATATCCCGCGAAGTATAAGGTTTATATACATCAGGATACTTATCTTATTAATCGAGAGATGTTTTATACACTTATTTCTCTTTTTAAAGATAACGAAAAACTTGGTTTAATTGGGGTAGCTGGTGCACAGTTTTTACCGAGTAATGGGATATGGTGGGAAGGGAAAAATTTAGTAGGAAAAGTGATTGAGCATAGAAGACGGAATTATCAATTATTAAATTTAGATCAGGGGTTTTATGGAAGCCAATCTTTTATGTCGGTGCAGGCAATTGATGGCTTATTAATGGCAACGCAGTATGATATTCCATGGCGAGAAGATTTGTTTCAAGGGTTCCACTTTTATGATGTATCACAGTCTTTAGAGTTTCAAAGGGCTGGTTATTTAATTGGTATCCCAAATCAATCAAATTTATGGTGTATTCATTATAACGGAGATGAATTTGATGCGGATACATATGAGAAAGATCGAAAAGTGTTTGTAGAACAGTATAAAGATATATTATCTCCATCATAAGGGAGAGATGCGGAGTGAAAGGGATTATTTTAGCAGGCGGTACTGGATCAAGGCTATATCCAATAACGAAAGTAACGAATAAACATTTGCTTCCTGTTGGACGTTATCCAATGATTTATCATGCAGTATATAAGCTAAAACAATGCGAAATTACAGATATTATGATTATTACAGGTAAAGAGCATATGGGAGATGTTGTTAGTTTTTTAGGAAGCGGTCAAGAGTTTGGCGTGTCCTTTACGTATCGTGTGCAAGATAAGGCTGGCGGAATTGCACAAGCATTAGGGCTTTGTGAAGATTTCGTTGGGAATGATCGTATGGTAGTTATATTAGGGGATAATATCTTTTCAGATGACATTCGTCCGTACGTGGAAGAGTTTGCAAATCAAAAAGAAGGTGCGAAAGTACTGCTGCAATCTGTAGATGATCCGGAGAGATTTGGTGTAGCAAATATTCAAAATCGTAAAATAATTGAAATTGAAGAAAAGCCGAAAGAGCCGCAAAGTTCCTATGCAGTCACAGGAATTTATTTATATGACCCGAAAGTCTTTTCTTATATAAAAGAATTAAAACCTTCCGCAAGGGGAGAGCTTGAAATTACAGATATCAATAATTGGTATTTAAAACGAGGGGTACTTACTTATAATGAAATGAGCGGTTGGTGGACTGATGCAGGAACTCATGTTTCTCTTCAAAGGGCGAATACGTTAGCGCGGGATATAAACTTTGGTAAACAGTTTAACGGAGAATAGGTGAGAATATGAAAGTTATAGAAACAAACTTTACCGACGCGAAATTGTTAGAACCGAGGTTATTTGGAGATGAGCGTGGCTTTTTTACTGAAAGTTATAATAAGAAGGTGCTAGAAACATTGGGAGTTACGTATTCATTTGTACAGGATAATGTTTCGTATTCGGCAGAAGCGGGAACGATTCGGGGATTACACTTTCAAAAAAATCCGAAAGCACAAACGAAACTTATTCAAGTTATGCAAGGAGCAATTTATGATGTTATCGTTGATTTGCGAAAAAATTCACCAACGTTTAAACAGTGGAGAGGATATATTTTAAGCGCGGATAATCATCGGCAATTATTAGTGCCAAAAGGATTTGCACATGGTTTTTGTACACTTGTCCCGCATACTATTGTTATGTATAAAGTAGATGAGTATTATAGTGCTAATCATGACTCAGGGGTACTTTGGGACGATAAAGACTTAGCAATTCCATGGCCGGTAACAAGCCCTATTTTGTCTGATAAAGATCGAATATTACCGTTACTTCAGGAATATGAAGATAGTTTTTGAGTAGGAGAGTTGTGTATGAATATATTAGTAACAGGTGGGGCCGGATTTATTGGAAGTAATTTTGTGCATTATATGTTACAAAGCTATGAAACATATAAAATTATTAATTTCGATGCATTAACATATAGTGGAAACTTAAATAATGTAAAGTCTATTCAAGATCATCCGAATTACTATTTTGTAAAAGGTGAAATTCAAAATGGAGAGCTGCTGGAGCATGTTATTAAGGAACGTGATGTGCAAGTAATTGTCAATTTCGCAGCTGAATCACATGTGGACCGTAGTATTGAGAATCCGATCCCTTTTTATGATACAAATGTAATTGGGACAGTCACCTTATTAGAATTAGTAAAAAAATATCCACATATTAAACTCGTGCAAGTATCAACAGATGAGGTGTACGGCTCGTTAGGTAAGATAGGTAGATTTACCGAGAAAACCCCGTTAGCTCCAAATAGTCCATATTCTTCAAGCAAAGCGAGCGCCGACATGATAGCTTTATCTTATTATAAAACATATCAATTACCAGTTATAGTAACGCGTTGCTCCAATAACTATGGGCCGTATCAATATCCTGAAAAGTTAATTCCGTTAATGGTTACGAATGCGCTGGAAGGAAAAAAACTACCGTTATATGGCGATGGATTAAATGTAAGAGATTGGTTACATGTAACGGATCATTGTAGTGCGATTGACGTTATTCTGCATAAGGGACGTATAGGAGAAGTATATAATATAGGTGGAAATAATGAAAAAAACAATGTAGATGTTGTGGAACAAATTATCTCTCTCTTAGGAAAAACGAAAGAAGATATTGCGTATGTTACAGACCGTTTAGGGCATGATCGTCGTTATGCGATTGATGCACAAAAGATGAAGAATGAGCTCGGGTGGGAACCACAGTATACGTTTGAACAGGGGCTAAAAGAAACGGTGGAATGGTATGAAAATCATATAGAATGGTGGAAACCACTAAAAGAAAAATAAGGGGCATATAAATGAAAGAACGGATTATCATAACGGGAGCAAATGGTCAATTGGGAAAGCAACTACAAGAAGAGTTAAATGCTGAAGAATATGACATATATCCATTTGATAAAAAGTTACTAGATATAACAAATATATCCCGAATGCAGCAAGTGGTACAAGAAATAAGGCCACACATAATTATTCATTGTGCAGCGTATACGAAGGTTGATCATGCTGAGAAAGAACAAGACCTTGCTTATGTAATAAATGCAATAGGAGCTCGAAATGTAGCGGTTGCTTCACAATTAGTAGGGGCGAAATTAGTTTATATTAGTACCGATTATGTATTTCAAGGTGACAGACCAGATGGCTATCATGAGTTTCATAATCCATCACCGATAAATGTATACGGGGCTTCTAAGTATGCGGGAGAGCAGTTTGTCAAAGAGTTACATAATAAATATTTTATCGTTCGAACATCGTGGTTATATGGTAAGTATGGAAACAATTTTGTGAAAACGATGATGCGGTTAGGAAAAGAAAGAGCAGAATTATCTGTTGTAGCGGATCAAATTGGTTCTCCTACTTATGTGGCGGATTTAAATGTGATGATTAATAAGCTCATTCACACTTCTTTATACGGTACGTATCATGTATCAAATAGAGGCTCATGTTCTTGGTTTGAATTTGCCAAAAAAATATTCTCGGATGCAAATATGAAAGTGAATGTATTACCTGTTTCAACCGAAGAATTTGGATCGGCGGCAGCTAGACCGAAATATTCTGTTTTCCAACATAACATGCTACGATTAAATGGTTTTTCACAAATGCCTTCTTGGGAAGAAGGATTAGAGCGGTTTTTTATAGAAACAAAAAGTCATTAACAAAATTTAAGTTAATGACTTTTTTGTTTGCCTTTAAGAGGTTTTATGGTACTATAATTATAGTATCAGGTACTAATAACAAGTATAAGTAATTCTGGGAGGATATATCATGGAACTATTACAAGGGAAAACATTTGTTGTTATGGGCGTTGCGAACCAAAGAAGTATTGCGTGGGGAATTGCTCGCTCTTTGCATAATGCAGGTGCAAAATTAATATTCACATATGCAGGAGAACGTTTAGAAAGAAACGTTCGTGAATTAGCGGACACATTAGAAGGACAAGAATCACTTGTATTACCTTGTGATGTAACAAATGATGAAGAACTTACAGCTTGCTTTGAAACAATCAAGCAAGAGGTTGGTACAATTCACGGTGTTGCACACTGTATTGCTTTTGCAAATCGTGATGATTTAAAAGGTGAATTTGTAGATACTTCTCGCGATGGATTTTTACTTGCACAAAATATTAGTGCATTCTCTTTAACAGCTGTAGCAAGAGAAGCGAAGAAAGTAATGACAGAAGGCGGAAATATTTTAACGTTAACATACCTTGGCGGCGAGCGCGTTGTGAAAAACTATAACGTTATGGGTGTTGCGAAAGCTTCATTAGAAGCGAGCGTAAAATATTTAGCTAACGATTTAGGCCAACACGGCATTCGCGTTAACGCTATTTCTGCAGGACCAATTCGTACGTTATCTGCAAAAGGTGTAGGCGACTTTAACTCAATTTTAAGAGAAATTGAGGAGCGCGCACCACTTCGTCGTACAACAACTCCAGAAGAAGTTGGGGATACAGCAGTATTCTTATTCAGTGATTTAGCACGCGGCGTAACAGGAGAAAACATTCATGTTGATTCAGGGTATCATATCCTAGGATAAATATAATATTAATTTTTAAAGGACAATCTCTAAATGTTGAGATTGTCCTTTTTATTTGTTCTTAGAAAGAACGATTTTTAACGAAAGTTCTTACCACGTTATGAATATAACTATAATAGTACACTATTTATTCAGCTACGTATGGAAGTGGGAGGGACGAGTGTGAAGAATAAAAATAAAAGTTCAACAGTTGGAAAACCGTTGTTATATATTGCACAAGTAAATTTGGAACTTGCTGCACCGAAAATAAAAAGAATTATCTTAACAAACTTTGAAAATGAAGATCGAAAAGAGGAAAGTGATCGAAAAGAGGAAAGTAATAGAAACGAAAATATTGTAAGTAGTGCTGTGGAAGAGGTAATAGAGCAACAAGAAGAGCAACAAGTAGAAGAAAAAATAGAAGAAGAGGAACAAGTACAAGAGCAGCAAGAACAACAAGAGCCAGTGAGAACTGTCCCGTATAATAAATCATTTAAGGATATGAATAATAAAGAGAAGATTCATTTTTTATTAAACCGCCCTCATTACATTCCGAAAATAAGGTGCAGAATAAAAACAGCTACAGTCTCATATGTTGGATCAATCATGTCGTATCGTAATGGAATTGTAGCTATTATGCCGCCAAATAGTATGCGAGATATTAAGTTGTCTATAGATGATATCCAATCGATTAGTATGGCTGGCTTTTAAATATGTAAAGGTGGTAGAAAATCTTCTACCACCCCAATAGTTTTTTAGTTTACTTAACTTATTAGATAGAAACGTCGCGTAAGCACTGAATCGCACAGAAACAGCTTAAATCTACAGTGATACAAGTAGATGTCGATACTAGTCTTGCATTTGGTACAGCTAAAAACGTACAAATTGGATCGTCACCAGGCGGTACAGGAGAACCGTCACCTAATACTACAGTTAACACACGTAAGACAGCACAGCTATCGTCATCTACACTTTCCACACGGAAAATTGGAGATCGGCAGCTAGTAAGGCTTGCAGATGGTGCAAATGCTTCAAATGGTGTGCCAGCTTTTGTGTATAAAATAAAAGGGCGTGTATTTGCTACTGATGCAGTGTTGTGTGCACCTAAAAATGGAATTTCACAACCAGATCCACACGTTGTTGTAGAACAATCTTGTAATTCATTGATGAATTTTACAACGTCAACTACACAATGAGAAGAGCTATGGTGTTTATTTTCGTTACAACTCATTAATGTCACTCCTTATCTTCTTGTTTGTATTTACATTAATAAGATATTGGAGTCGAGGAGATTTGGTCACAATCTCAAGACCTTTTTTTTTAAATAGGCGAAAGAAGATAAGGGAAGGTGGAATCATGCTGTTTACAAGCTGGCTTTTATTTTTTATTTTTGCGTTAGCTGCCTTTAGGCTCACTCGTTTAATTGTTTATGATAAAATTACAGCCTTTTTGCGAAGACCGTTTATTAATGAGTTAGAGATTACAGAGCCAGATGGAAGTGTATCAACTTTTACAAAAGTAAAAGGTAAAGGATTAAGAAAGTGGGTTGGCGAATTATTAAGCTGTTATTGGTGTACAGGTGTATGGGTTAGTGCTTTTTTATTAGTTTTATATAATTGGATTCCTATCGTTGCAGAGCCGTTACTTGCATTATTAGCTATTGCAGGAGCAGCGGCAATTATTGAAACGATTACAGGATATTTTATGGGAGAATAATATATTTTCATAATACGAGAAAAAGCGGAGTTTAAAAGAATGAGGGAACGGAAATAAAGAGTTGTTCATATAGTAAATAGACAGAATTGACAGTAGAGGAGATGTTTGCTGTGAGTAATAGTCCAAGGCAAAATTCATATGACCTGCAGCAATGGTATCATATACAGCAACAACACCAAGCACAACAACAGGCATACCAAGAACAATTACAACAACAAGGATTTGTGAAGAAAAAGGGATGTAATTGCGGGAAAAAGAAGAACACAATAAAACATTATGAAGAATGAAACACTCATATTACTGTGAGTGTTTTTTATTATAAATATAAAAAGCGGTATTTCTAATGAAGAAATACCGCTTTTTACTAGCTAATTTGTGCAACTGTTAATGCTGCAGCACGGATGTCTACAGTTCCAATTAACTCAACTGGTACAATTTGAATTAAATCACCAGGGTTTAAGTTAATAAGAATAACACCACTGGATACGTCTACTTCACCAGTACCAATAATGTTAGAACGAACTGCTGTACCTGATCCAGGAATAATGTTAGCTGGCGTACCTAATGATAAGAAGAAACGACCAGCTTCTGGTGCAACAGGTGAGTTATCAAGACTAATTGTTAATGTATAACTGATTTGATAAATACCAGCTCGTAGAATTCGAATGCCATCTCCAACACTTACTGTATCATTTATTACAGGAACAGTAATATTTGGGTTTGGACTTACGCTAGGTAATAGTAGTGGTGTGAATAGTGAAGCGAACTGAGGTGCAGACGCGTTGAAAGCAAAACCAAAGGCAGGTAGTGTACTAGCTGGTTTCGCCTCGCAATCGATTTTAGTAAATTCGCAATCAGAAGAGAACATGTTTTTCACTCCTTTATCTGTTTCTACTTTCAGTTAATGAAAAGGACAGGTTCTATGTTCTAGACAAGTTCCCAATTTTATGAAAAATACATAATAATAGCTTTTAAGCATGGATTGGGTGGCAGAAAACTCTGCCACCCAATCCATGCTTAAATTAATATTTAGTTTTATATAGAAACATCTCGTAAGCATTGAATAGCGCAGAAGCAACTTAAATCAACAGTAATGCAAGTGGAGGTTGATATTAGTCTTGCATTTGGTACAGCTAAAAACGTACAGATTGGGTCGTCACCAGGTGGTACAGCGGTACCATCACCTAAAACTACAGTTAATACACGGAGTACAGCACAGTCATCATCATCTATACTTTCTACGCGGAAAATGGGAGATCGGCAACTAGTAAGGCTTGAAGATGGTGCAAATGCTTCAAAAGGTTCTCCAGTCTTTGTGTATAAAATAAAAGGACGTGTATTCGCTACTGATGCATTGTTATGTGCACCTAAAAATGGAACTTCGCAACCGGATCCACATGTTGTAGTTGCGCACTCTTGTAATTCATGTATAAAACGAACGACATTCGATACACAGTTGAAATCACAATCATGGTGATGATGGTCTTCGTTACAATTGCAGCTCATTATGTTCACTCCTTATCGTGAGTTCTGACATACACTATTACAATATGAATGAGATATGGTTGATATTACGTTAATTCTTACGATAAAAGCAGGGAATTTATATAGTAGGGATGTACATAATGCAATATAAAAAAAGACATCCTTATTTAGTGGATGTCTTTTCAGGTAAATCTTTTCGCGCAGTATATAAAAAACGAGATATATCTAATTTTTTTCCTCTAAAAAATTGCGGAGAGGAAATGTAAAGTTCTTCTTTCGCACGTGTAATGGCGACATAAAGTAGTCGGCGTTCTTCTTCTAAAGCTTCAGAAGTCTCTGTAACACGATCATTTGCATCTTTTAAAGAAGAAGTATGGGGCAGAATACCATCGCTCGCTCCAAGTAAAAAGACGCATGGAAATTCAAGGCCTTTTGCGTTATGAATAGACATAAGCGAAACAGCATTTTTTTCCGGCATTGTTTTTAATGCTTCCATTTCTTTTTGACCTTGAATTGCTTCATCAATAAATTGTAAATAAGCTGGAATATCGGTGAAACGAGTTGCGGACTCCATTAATTCTTCTAACATTTCTTCTTGTATATCTTTATGCATCGTAAAGGAAGAACGATCGTTACTTTGTAAGTACTCTAAATACTTTCCTTTACCATGAATAATTTCTTTTAATGCTTTTTTCGGTTCTAATTCTTTTATAAATTTAATAAAATCGATACGCTCATTTATCTTTTTTACTTGAAAAGGTTTTAAGCTCGGATTTAATAATAAGAAATGAAGAAGAGAAGGGAACCGCCCCTCACCATATTTCCATTGTTCACGTTCAATAAATGAAATACAATCATCACGCCCGATATACATAGTTGGCAATATATTTGAAAGTGATTCTAGTCGAAACGGTTCAATCACCAGTCTTAAATGATCTAATACAGGCTTAATTAAAGAATGTTCATAAAATGATTGACTCGCCCCGTGCTTAATAAATGGGATTTTGTGAATTGTAAGCTGATCAAGTAACGAACGGCTTACAGAATGTGTGCGATACAGTAAACAAAAATCTTTATATTTGCGTTCGCCGCTATCTACTTTTTCTTGAATGAGCTGCAAAATTTGAATTGCTTCATCAAGAGTCGTAGCAGGTCTTGCGTAAAAAGGTTGTACACCTTCTTCACGCACAGAATATAGCTCTTTATCAAAACGCTCCTGATTTAGTTTGATAACTTCATTTCCAAGTCCGACGATAAAAGGATTGGATCGATAATTCGTATTAAGTGCGATAATCGTAGTGTTATCAAATTCTTTTGGAAAAGATAAAATAATTTGGTGACTTGCTCCTCGCCAGCCATATATCGCCTGGTCGTCATCACCCGCGATAAATAAATTATTTCTTGGCGTGGCTAACAATTTTACAATTTCATATTGTGCATACGATGTATCTTGGAACTCATCTACTTCAATATAGTGGAAACGTTGTTGTAATTGGGTAAGCAAAGGAGCGTTATTTTCTAACATATAATATGTTTCTAATAAGATGTCATCGAAATCAATATAATTATATCGTTGTTTCACTTCTTCAAAACGCTCGTATACTTCTTTAAATTCTTGTTCAACGGGTGTTTTTGCTTTTACATCTTTCGGACGATTCAATTTGTTTTTCTCAAGTGAAATCATAGCGAGCATTGTTTCAGCATCATAATCGTCTTTTAGACGCAATTCTTTCAAGATTTTCTTTATCATAATTTGTTTATGTTTTTCATTTGCTAAAATTTGCTGATTATATCCTTGACTACGAAGCAATTTTAAAAAGACAGAGTGGAATGTACCAGCAACAACGTAGCTACTTGCAGCACGATTCATACCTGGTAAATTTGCTACACGGTTTCGGATTTCTTCAGCTGCTTTTTGTGTAAATGTAAGCAATAAAATATTTCGTGGATGAACTTGTTTTACATTTACTAAATAACCTACGCGGGTTGTTAAAACAGATGTTTTCCCGCTTCCAGCACCAGCCAATGTAAGGACAGGGCCTTCTGTCGTTCGCACAGCCTCTAATTGTTTTTCATTTAAAAAAACATTTTGTTGTTCGAGAGCGCGAAAATACGCCGCATCTGCATCTTCTTCCATAATTAAATGGGTAGATGTTTTCGGAATATGATATGTTGCACGCGGAATGTCAGCGTGCGTTAATGATTTTTGTGAAAATTTTTCTTGTGTCATATATTCACCTTCAAAACTATAGCATCAACATTTAACTGTAGCGGAAGAAAAAGAAAATAGCAATGTAAAAAACAGGAGGGGATACCTCCTGTTTTCAAATTACAATTCTTTTATCATAACGATGTGAGGAATATTTGCTTCCATGAATACATCAGAATGCGTTACATATCCAAGCTTCTTATAGAAATCTTCAGCATGTGTTTGGGCATGCAGCTTTAATTTTGGTAGCGAGTTTTCATTCGCATACGCTTCAAGTACATCCATAACAATTTTTCCAATGCCTTTTTTACGATGGGAAGCTAGTACGCAAATGCGTTCCATTTTTCCTATTCCATCCAGTATGCGAAAACGACCAGCACCAACTGGAACATCATTATCATATATAACAACGTGTGTTGAAGTTTCTTCAAACTCATCATACTCTTCGTCAGCAGAAACTTGTTGCTCATTCACAAATACTTGCTTACGTACAGAGAATGCATCTCTTAGTTGTTCGTCCGTTTGTACGATCTGTGCGTGCAAATTAGTTGTTCCCCTTTCCAAGGTGGAATGTTTCGTATACAGTCCACGTTCCGTTTTCTAATTGATATAGAAGATGGAAGCGATCAATTGGTTGTTCATAATAGAAATCTTTCATACGTAATCGACCTAATACATCAGCATGCTCTGCATCGGATAAGCCTTGTCCGATTGTTAAATGAGGTACGAAAGCGTACTCGCGTTCTTGTATAAAGAATTCGCTATGCATTTCCTCATTTAAGAAAGTAAGTTCAGGTGTTTTTTCTACTTTAAAATAAAGAACATTATTAACAGGTGCGAATGAACCAACTTTTCCGACATGAAGGGTGAAAGGGTTCGTTTTACTTGCGATTGTATGTAACTCTTTTACAATCGATTCTAATTGTTCATCTTGCGTCTCAAAGGGTGTTTTCAATGTAATATGTGGCGGAACTAATGCGTAGTGCGGATCATAACGTTTACGCAATCCGTTCGCTTTATCTTGAATCATTTTAGATGGAAAAATTACAATGCCTAATTTCATGTTCCAATTCCTCCCTTTGTAAGTCTAGTTAGATTTTGAGAAAATAACTCTCTTAATCTATTATATCAAATTATTCTGAATACTGCTCTCTATTATTTCATTGATAGAATATGAGAGAAAGCTTTCGGTAAATCAGTTTGCCAATATTTCCACGTGTGGTTACCTTCAAATTCTTCGTAATGCGTGATGAAATTTCTATCTGTCAGAAGCGTATTGAGCTCACGGTTCGGCCCAACGAAATCGGATACTTGTCCATCAGTGCGTTTTACAGCTGTTTCTTCTGTCCCAATGACGTGATAAAGGTCTAGCGCCTCCGGATTTTTAAAGTCTTTTGCTAAGTTCATCACTGTTTCATCCACAAATGGTGATTGCATAACGACTTTACCGAATGTATGCGGATACATAAGTGCAGTCATGAAGGAAACTGTCCCGCCAAGAGAATCACCAATTAACACACGACCTTTTCCCATTTGGTACGTTGGATAGTTTTCATCGATATATGGTGCAAGTTCATGAGCAAGGAAACGAATATACGCAGCGTTTTTCACTTCATTTGGGAAATATTTTTCTTTACGATCGTGTACATTTTTATATGGAATACCGACAATAATTGTACGGTCAATTTCTTCAGTTTCACGAAGGCGCTCAATTACACGGTGCGCTTTACCAAGCTGAAAATAATCTCTACCATCTTGTGCAATTACAACTGTATGTTTGTGCAGTGGTGTGTAATTTACCGGTAAGTAAACGAGAAGTGTAACATCTTCTTGAAGTGATGCGCTATAAAATGAAATTTCTTCAATTCTCCCTATTGTTTGATTCATGTAGATCCCCCTAAATAAAAATTTACTGTAATGATTGTAAGAGCGACACTTGTAGTGAAAAAGAAATATTCACTAATAGGTGCTTTCGTTTCTATTTTACCATAATGGTACGAAGAATCTAAAAAATTAGGTAACTACTCAGCTTTTTCAGACAAAAAAGCAGGCCAAATACATGTTTCCGATTTGAAAACATGAAAAAAAATACT